>NZ_JBEXLH010000017.1:0-155011 GCF_040609855.1 Nonomuraea sp. NPDC004580
GGCCGCCATCGGCCAGACCCGCGACTTCCTGACCGTCATGCTGCGCGAGGTCGGGGCGTCGGGGTCGGTGAAGGAGGCGTTCGAGCGCACGCACCCGTCCCGGTGACCTGGCTGAACGCGCTGCCCGAAGGCCCCGACCTGGCCGCCCCCGCGATCAGTGGGCGCGGCCGGCCGGTCACCGGGCCCGGCGGGAAGGCCGCCGCCGTGGGGCAGGTGTTCCGCGCGGGCGCCGTCGCGGGCGGCCAGGCCCGCTGGTACGTCCAGCTCGGCGACGGCCTCGCCCCCATCACCCAGGCCCAGGCGGCGCTGCTGCTCAGCGACCCGGCCAGCAGGGCCGCGTACGGGGGCGGCGCGGTCAGGGAGATCCCCGTGGACGCCGCCACCGCCAACGCCGCGCCCCGCTCCCGCACCGCCCTGCCCGCCGACGGGCTGCCCGCCGCGATGCCGGAGATGACGGCGTACGACCCCGCCCGCCAGCTCTGCGTGGTCTACGCGGAGACGGCCACCGGCTCCACCCGCGTCCGCCTCACCACCGGCGCCCGGCTCCCCGCGCCGCGCGGCGACGCCACCGACCTCGTCCGCCTCCCGCCAGGCCGCGCCGTGCTGGCGGGCGTGCTGCCCGGCGACGGCCAGCTCGGGGCCGTGCGCTCCTACTACCTGATCACCCAGGAGGGCCGCCGCTACGCCGTGCCGGGCAAGGAGGCGCTGAGCAAGCTCGGCTACGCCACCACGCAGGCCACCCCGGTGCCCCTGAACCTGCTCCAGCTCATCCCGGAGGGCCCGGTCCTGGACCCGGCCCGCGCCGCCAGGCCGGCCCTCGAAGACCCCCAGTAGCCACCGCGGCTCGCCGCCCCCGCTGCCCCCAGCGGCCCCGTGGGTCAGTAGCCGCGGTAGCCGGTGCCGGTCTTCATGCCGACGACGCCGGGGACGTTCGAGACCGAGCCGTAGCGGGCGATGGCGTAGCGGACGCCGGCGATGATGTTGTCCACCGGGTTGTAGATGTCATCGTGGCCGGGCAGCTTGTGGCGCTGGAAGGTCGGGTCGATCGTCTGCATGAGCCCCTTCGACGGGGTGCCCTTGGCGGCGTTGGAGTCCCAGTTGTTGATGGCGTGGGGGTTCCCGCCAGACTCGTGCTTGATGATCATATAGATGTCGTTCGGGCGCATCTTGTCGGCCGGGTAGCCGTGCGCCTTGAGGATCTCGATGGCCTGGTTGATCCAGCCGGCCACCTGGCCCTGGGGCGCGGGGCCGCCGCCGGGCGGTGGCGGGCCGCTCGGGCCGTAGCCGCCGAAGCCGCCCGTGGTGCCGCCCGTGGTGCCGCCGTGCCCGCCTGCGCCGGTGCCGTGCCCGGCGAGGGAGGTGCCGCCTCCATCGCCGCGCGGCGCCGGCGACCAGCCGAGCGGCTGCCCGGCGCGGGGCGCGAAGGGCTGGGCGTCCGGCTCCGGCACGGTCGCGGCCACGTCGGGGATCCCCGCGGTGGCGGCGGTGACCTTGCCCGCCAGGCTCGACAGCGTGGAGCCGGTCTCGGTGACCAGCCGCTGCAGGATGCCGCGGGCCTCGTTCAGCGCGGGGGCCGCGCTCCGTGCCAGCTCCTCGTCCGTGGGCGGCGGGGTGGCGGCGCGCAGCTCCCGTACGGCGGAGGCGTACCCCTGGCAGACCTCAAGCGCCTGCGACTCGGCGGCGCGCAGCGTCTCGGCGGCCGAGTCCAGGTGACCGGCGGCCTCCTCCAGCGCCTGCGCCACCCGGTCACCGGCGCCCGTCAGCGTGCTCATGTAGCCGGCGAACGCCTCGGCGCTGCCGCCCTGCCAGGCCGTCCGCACGTCGCCGGCGGCGGTGACCAGCGCACCGGTGTGCTGCCGCGCCGTGCTCGCCGCCGCCCGCCACGCACCGGCCGCCGCGGCGACAGCCCCCGGATCTCCGATGAGCCGCTCCGCCAGCCCGGCCAGCTCAGCCCCGCCCGGCACCGACCTGACCTCGTCGAGCCCGCTCACCTTCTGACCGCCTGGGCGTCGGCGGCGGTGTAGGTGCGGTCGACGGCGTCCAGGGTGCGGTCCACCGCCTCCAGGCGGCTGCCCAGCGTCCTGCTCGCCCGCTCGGCGGCGCCGCGCAGGCCGGCGGTCGCCGTCGCGAACGCCTCCGAGCCGGAGACGGCGCCGAAGGCCGCCGCCCCGGGGACGGCCGCGCCGATCAGGCCGGAGAAGGCCCCCGAGGCCGACTTCGCCGCCGCGCCGCAGCCCTCCAGCGCCTCGCGGTGGAACGTGAGCGCCATCGGCTCCCTCCTTCCTCAGCGCCGGAACAGCTCCAGCAGCTCCTCGGCCCGGTGGGTGCGGGCGATCCAGACCTCGCGCCCCCGGCGCTCCCTCGTGATCAGCCGTCCGGCGCGCAGCCGGTCGCAGTGGTACGTCAGCCCGCTGGGCGCGATCTTCATGTCGGTCGCCAGCATGGACATGGTCATGGGCTGGTCCAGCGCGCAGAGCAGGTCGGCGCGGACCGGCCCGACCAGCGCGGACAGCTCGTCCACCGCGGGCGCGACGGGCCGCCGCCACAGAGAGTCCGCCCCGGGCACCGGGTAGGCGATCCAGACGGCGTCGGGGTCGTCCAGGCCGATGATGAGCGCGTCCCGTCCGGCCAGCATCGGCACCAGGACGATCCGCCGGTCGCCCAGCTCGTACGCGCCGACGCCCACATCGGGCACGACCAGCCCGCGCTCGCCGTACACCATGCGGTCACTGATCGCGCCGAGCAGCAGTTCAGGCCCGCCGCGCACGGTCGTCACACCGACCCGCTCGACCTCCCTGTCCAGCAGCGGGCGGGCCCGCTTCCACAGGGGTTCCGTGGCGTTCCAGACGTCGGCCAGGGCGCTGGCGTACCCGCGCAGCCAGTGGCCCGGACGGTCGACGGCCGCGCGCCAGTGCGGGGGCGGCGCGCCGGGCCCGTACGTGCGCTCCAGGTCCTTGACCAGGGCGTCGGGCGGCAGGTCCTGCAGGGCGGTGATCTGGGCCTGCACGGAGACGTCGCCGCCGGCGGGGGAGCGCGGCACCAGGATGTCGGGCGCGAGCGTGGTCCCGGGAGCGGACAGGGGACGTACGGCCTCGTGGCCGAGCGGGCCGACCCGCGCGCCGACCGCCCGCCGCCACAGCTCGGGCAGGCCGCGGCGGCGGCCGGCGAGCGCGTCGGTGATCATGGCGAGTGCGGTGAGGCTGGTCGAGATCGAGATGGAGAGCTGCGGTGCGGAGCCGATGATCAGCTCACTCCGCACATTGGTCCTTGTTACTTGGGCCCCCACAGGTAGGAACTGTAGACAGGGAAGACATCGCCGGAGGAATGCTTCAACGAAGCTCGAAACATCAATAAAGCGGGCGATTCACGGGACTAAGTGCCGCTCGTTTCGGCGGCGTCCGGCCGGTGGTCAAATGATCTTCATCGGGTGCTCTCTCGCAAAGGCGGCTTATTCGCTGCGCGAAACTACGCCCCCTCGCTAACTCCTGCCTTAAAAGTGGCTTACAACCCCCGTTGCGGCATACGTCCCGTAGGCTGCGGGCGCCTCCCCGCACTGCAGACGCACCGGCGGAACGCGTTTCTTGCACCGAGACCAAAAGACCGACCACCGCGTGATGCCTTTTTCCACCGCCACCCGGCAGGCTGGTGGCAGCGGGCCCCGCCGGGATGGAAGGCTTCCGGCAACCGCCCCGGTCCTCCTGCGAACGGGCGGCCGGGGCGGAGCCCGCATCGCACCGAGAGGAGTGCTGCAGATGACACAAGACGCCGGCCGCGTCGCGGCGAAGCGCATCAACGACCACGTGGAGGTCATCCACGTGGATCACCCGGACGTGGTCCTGGAAGTACCTCGCCGCGACTGGGAGGCGTTCACCGCGGCCGTCAAGTCGGGGGCGTACGACCTCGACGTGCTCCCCCGAGTGGCCGAGGAGAGCGCGGCCTGACCTTCCGCAGCACGACGGCGCCCGCTCCCACCAGGGGGAGCGGGCGCTCCGCTGTCAGTGGCGCCCGGTTCAGTACGCCTTCGCGCGCTCCCAGGCCGCCGTGCCGACGGCCCTGCCGAGTGCCCGGCCCTCGAGGTCGCCGGCCTTGAAGTGGATGCCGCCGTACCGGCGCGACAGGCCGGCCTCCTCGGCGGCGGCGCTGAACGTGCTCCAGCGCAGCGTCACGTCACTGGCGGGCGTCACCCCCGGCTCCACCGGCGACGACCCGGCGGCGACGACCGCCAGCCCGCCGAACGCGTCGCTCCCGGTGAACCGCTTGAGCACCTCGGCCGCCGCCGCGCTGAACGTGCTGTGCCCCGACACGTACTCGCCGAACGGCGGCGTCGGGAACGTCGGCGGCTGGTACGGCACCCACGACGCCCCGTCGACGGTCCGCCCGCCCCACGTCGGGATGCGCTGCCCCTGGTACAGGAAGCGGATCGCGGTGATCGGCCGGGCCGAGTCGCGGTCGCGCTTGACCTCCCACGAGGCGATGCCGGCGTCCATGACGGAGTTGGCCAGCGCGAAGAAGAGCTTGACGTCCTGGTCGAGCCCGAGCCGGTCGCGCGCGGAGACCTGCTGGGCGAACAGGCACCAGTGTCCTGGCGGCGTCTCGCTGCTGGGGCCGTCGGACTTGACGGGCGCGTAGCCGCTGGTGTCGGCGTAGCCGCCGGCCTGGTTGGAGCCGTCGGCGTGCCGGTGGTCGAGCACCGCCTGGCAGGCGGCCAGCCCCGTACGGGCGGGGCGGCTCGACGAGTCTGCCGGGTCGAAGCCGAGGTCGGCCATGAGCGCGTCGAACACGGCCCGCTGCCCCGGGTACAGATCGACGGCGGCGAGGTGCGCGGCGTAGCTGATGGCCTCGGTCTTGGCGGCGGTGGTGCGCTCGGCCGGGGGACGCCGCAGGGAGCCGCCCAGCCGGGTGCCCACGGCGACGGGGTCGTAGGCGGCCCAGGCGTCGTAGGCGCAGGTGTGCGCGACGGCCAGCGCCCGCGCCACCATGGGCGGGCCGAGTGTGCCGGTGCGCACGGCCTGCAGCAGCGCCTGGTTCCAGCGCACCACCACGCTGGGCCCGTGCCGCCCGGTCTCGGCGTGGGCGGGGGTATTCGAGCCATCTTCGGGGTGACATCGCCCTACCCCGGAACGGCTCAGGGCAGCTGCAGCTCGGCGAACACGCCGCGATGGTCGGTCCCGGGAACATCCAGCACCTCGAAGTCGCGCACCGCCACCCGCCGGTCCGCCACCACGTGGTCGATGGCGATGATCGGGGGCATCGGCCGGAAGTTCGGCCACGTGGGCGTGAGCCCCTGGCCGAGCTGGTCGGCGGCGTCCACGTACCCCCTGGCCAGCAGCTCGCGGAAGGGGCGGTGGTCCAGGCCGGCGTTGAAGTCGCCGGCCAGCACCCGCACCACCGACGGCGAGGGGCCGGGCAGGGCGCGCAGGGACGCCTTCCACTCCTGCTCCTTGCGGCCCAGCGGCGGGTTGGGATGCACGGAGACGAACTCCACCCGGCTGCCGCCGGGCAGCGTCAGGGCGGCGGCCGGCATGTTGTGGCCGATCGGCGTGAACAGGCCGGTCAGCTCCGTGACCGGATGCCGGGCGTAGATGCCGCTGCCGCTCACGTCGGCCTCCGCCTGCAACACCCGGTACGGCAGAAGCCCGCGCAGCCCCGCCGCGTCGAGCCGGTCCGCCTCGGCGTGGGTCAGCTCGGGGGCGCTGAAGACGTCCACGTCGTAGCGGCGGACGGCGTCCACCACGGCGGCGGCGTCCGCCCGGCCGAACAGGTTGATCGACAGCACCCGCAGCGTCGCGCCCTTGGCGGGCGGCTGCTCGGCGGCCACCGTACGCGGCGCCACCAGGGCGATCATCGTCACGCACGCCAGCCCGGCCACCAGCGCCGCCCACCGGTTGCGGCGCAGCAGCGCCACGGCCGAGGTCAGCGCCGCCAGCACCACGCCGTACGGGGTGACGGTCATGAGCTGCGCCTCGAACGAGCCGCGCTCCCACCCGAAGGTCCGGACGAGCGCCCACAACGCCAGCAGCACGGCCGCCGTCCACGACATCCACCTGCGGCGCCGCCGCCGCACCGGCAGCTCGTCGGCCGCGGGCTGCTCGGCGGTGACCGTCGTACTCACGTCGTCGTCAGCGCTTGCGGCCGACCCCGGCGTACATCCAGGCCGGCTCGTCGGGGAAGAGCGGCGTCTCGCGCCACTTCGACACCGCCACCAGCCCGGGCTCCAGCAGGTCGAACCCGTCGAAGTAGCGGGAGATCTGCTCGCCGGTGCGCGGCGTCCTGTGCATGGCCTGCGAACTCGTGGCGGCCACGTAGTCGTCGGCCGTCCGCTTGTCGATCAGGTCGAGCGTCAGGTGGCTCAGCACCAGGTAGCTGCCCGCCGGCAGCGCCTGCGCGTACGCCTTGACCAGGCCCTCAGGGTCGTCGGCGTCGGAGATGTGCATGAGGATCGCCACCATGACGAGCGCGACCGGCTGGGTGAAGTCGAGCGTGGCCAGCGTGTCGGGGTGCTCCAGGATCGTGCGGGGCTTGCGGACGTCGGCCTCGATGTAGGCCGTGCGGCCCTCGGCCGTGCTGGTCAGCAGCGCCCTGGCGTGCGCCATCACGATGGGGTCGTTGTCGACGTAGACCACCCGCGACTCGGGCGCCTCCGCCTGCGCGACCTCGTGCGTGTTGCCCTGGCTGGGGATGCCCGTGCCGAGGTCGAGGAACTGCCGGACACCGAGCCGGCTGAGGTGGCGCACGGCCCGGCCGAGGAAGGCCCGGTTGTTCCTGGCGCTCTCGCGGATGCCCGGCACCGCGGCCATCGTCTGCTCGGCCACCCGGCGATCGGCCTCGAAGTTGTCCTTGCCGCCGAGCCAGTAGTCGTAGACCCGGGCGGAGTGAGGGATGTTCGGATTGATGCCGTGTGGTGCGCTCACATGGACGATCTTACGGGCATACCCGGCCTTCCCGGCGTTCACGCCGTCACGAACTCCGCGATGATCACCGTGGCGTCGTCCTTGGGCTCCTGGGCGGCCATCTCGTCGTAGATGCGGTCCAGGCAGGAGGCCGGCGACGCGCCCGCCGCGAACAGCACCTTCAGCCGCTCCGCCCCCAGCGCGTCGAGCGCCCCCTCGCTCGCGATCGCCACCCGGTCGCCCGGCCGCAGCGCCACCGTACCCACCTGCGGGCCGAACGGGCCAGGCAGGCCGACACGGCACTCGCCGTACGCGGGGGTCGTCAGCAGCCGCGCCTGCCCGCCCTTCGGGCAGTGCCAGATCGTGCCGCCGCCGGCGTGCAAGAAGCGCAGCCGCGGCGTCTCCGTACGGTCGAGCACCACCAGGTCCAGGGCGCTGGCCAGGCCGTCGCCCGGCGCCCGCACCGCGCGGTGCGCCGCCTGCGCGCACTCGTCCAGGTCCTCCTCCTGCACGCCGCCGTGCTGCGGCCGGGCCGCCACCACCGTGCCGACGGTCAGCGCCGCCGCCGCGTGCGCCCCGCCGCCCATGCCGCGGGCAGCGGCGATCATCCGCTCCTGCACGACGTACGCGTCGGACGGGCTCGCCTGCCCGCCCTCGTACGTGCCGCCCACCGCCACCAGCCGCGACCGCGACCCCGGCATCCCCGCCGGCCAGTTGCCCTGCCTGCCCCTGACCGTCATCACCGAGAGGCAGCCCAGCAGGAACGTGATCACGAAAACCGTCATGAGGTCCCCTCCCCCTGCCGCGATCACCGCGGCACACCGGTCCCAGTGAACGCCTTTTACGCGCGCGGCAACTGACGGCCGATCGACCGTCATGTCGTGACGTCCGGGCGGGGACAGATTTCGGGGTGAGGGCCGACACCACGCAGCACACCGCGGCCACCCCCGGTGACGAGGATGACACACACATGCCAGCCAGCACGCGCGAGCCCACCGCGTACCCGGCGACCCCGCCGGGAGCGGGCAGGATCTTGACAAGGCCGGAAACCCTGGTGACAACAGGATTTGACGCCTTATGGAGCATCATTCCCTGCGTTATCGTGAGTCCCGTCTTGTGCCCATCTCGCGTGCGGACGGCTCATGGCTCACTCCGGCTCCACGAGATACGACTCGGCCACCAGGCAGCTGGAGAAGGCGGTCGCCCGCACGGCCTCCGGCGCACGCGGCGCGGTCGGGTCGGTGGCGGTGGTCGCCGCGCTGTTCGGCGCCGTACCTCCGGTCTCGCTCGGCTGGCTCGTGCCGATGCTGCTCGTCCACCTGGCCTGGACCGCGCTGCACCTGCGGGTCTTCCTGCGCGCGCTGCCGCTGCCGCACTGGCTGGTGGCCGGTGATGTGGCCGCCACCGCCGTGCTCTGCCTGGCCCAGGTCCACCTGGTGCCGCCCGAGGCGCTCAACACCGGGTCGAGCTTCGTCTCGGGGCTGGTCACGATGACCATCGTCCTGGCCGGCGCCCAATGGCGTCCTCGTCTGGCCGTGCCCGCCGGGCTCGCGGTGGCCGTGTCGTTCGCGGCCGGCGTCCGCATCGCCTCGCCCACGCACGACGTGACAGGCCCTTTCGGGGTCAACATCGTGCAGCTGCTCGCCATCGTGCTGCTGATGGCGCTGCTGCGCCGCTCGGCCGCCTCCGCCGACGCCTTCCTGCGGCAGAGCGCCCAGGCCGAGATCGCCCTCATCGTCGAACGCCTGCGCCGCGAGGACGAGCTGCGCCAGGTCAGCAGCATCCACGAGACCGCGCTGCACACGCTCACCATGGTCGGGCTCGGCACGTACGACAAGCCGTCCGCCACCCTGCGCGCCCAGGTCGGCACCGACCTCACCGCGCTGGAGAAGCTGCGCGACCAGCCGACCGCGGACTCCGCGCCCATCGCGCTCGACGCGCTGCTCGACGAGGTCGCCGGACGCGCCGACGGCCTCCAGGTACGCCGCGATCTCATCCCCGAGACCGTCCCTGGCGAGGTCGCCGAGCGCTTCGCCCGCGCCGTCACCGAGGCGCTCGCCAACGTCGCGCTGCACGCCGGCGTCCGCGAGGCCGAGCTGGTCTGCGGCCGGCGCGACGGCACGATCAGGGTCGAGGTGGCCGACCACGGGCGCGGCTTCGACCAGCACCGCCTGCCGCCCGACCGGTTCGGCGTCCGCGGCTCCATCCTCGACACCATGCGCTCCCTGCCGAACGGCGGCGCCGCCATCACCTCCGGCGACCGCGGCACCCGCGTCAGCCTGTGGTGGCGGCCATGACCGAGGAGATCGAGCAGGTAGCCCAGCGCTACGCCCGCTACACCGCGCTCGGCGCGGTCGTCATCGCCGCCGTCTGGCACCTCGGCTACGACCTCACGGTGACCCTCACCGGCTGGAGCTCCTTCCGCTGGCCGATCGTCGTGCTCGTGGCCTGGGTCGTCTACTCCGTGATCCTGGTGATCGGCGCGCTCGCCCTGGCGCGTACCTCCAGAGGCCCCGCGCGCATCCGCGAGCTCGCCGTCGCCGCGCTCGCCGTGGACGTCGCCGTCATCCTCGCCTGCCGCCCCGGCGAGCTGCTCGGCATCAGCGACTGGGGCTGGGGCTCGGTCGGCTGGCTCGCCGTCATGCTGAGCTGGAACCGGCCCCGCTGGAAGGCCGAGATGATCGCCTTCCTGAGCGCCAACGCCGGCATCATGCTCCTCGCCATGGCGCTCTCCGGCTCGCTCGACCGCGTCTCCATCGCCAAATACCTCGTCGTCATCGCCGGCGGCGTCACCATGCAGCTCGGCTACATGGCCGGCTGTCACATGCTGCGCGCCCGCGCCGAGGAGACCGTGCTGCTGGCCCGCAGGCTCGCCGCCGACGACGCCTGGCGCGAGTCCGCCCAGCGCATCCACACCGACCGGCTGCGCCGCTACGAGGCGATCCGCGACGTCGCCGAGACCCTGCTCCACCAGCTCGCCGACGGCGCCGACCCCGGCGACCCGCGCGTCCGCGAGGACTGCACCGCCGGCGCCGCCCGGCTGCGCCGCCTCATCACCGAACGCGAGGACGTGCCCGACGAGCTGGTGTCCGTGCTGCGCGAGCGCATCGACGCCGCCGAGCGCCGCCAGGTCCTCGTCACCGCGCCGCCCTTCGGCGAACGGCTGCCCGAGCTGCCGGACGGCGTCCGCGAGGACCTGCTCAGGGCGCCCGTCCGCGCGCTCGACGGCGCCAGGTCGCGGGCCAGGGTGACGGTGTCGGCCATGTCCACGATGGTCAGCGTCGCCGTCGTCGCCGACAACGAGGACCTGCCCGTCAGCCCCAGTCCCGTACGCGAGGCCAGCGGGGTCGTCGTCAGCTACCAGCGGCAGGGAGGTGAGGTGTGGGTCAACAGCATCTGGGAGGGCCCGTGACCGTCGCGCTGGTGGAGGACCACCAAGTGGTGGTGGACGGCGTACGGTCGTGGTTCGGCCCGCCTGGTCCCGTCACGCTCGTCGCCCAGGGGCCCACCATCGAGTCGGTCCGCGGCGTCGCCGCCGACGTGCTGCTGCTCGACCTCAACCTCAACGGCACGATGGTCATGGACCGCATCGCCGGGTTATGCGCGGGCGGGCAGCGCGTGATCGTCTTCTCCGAGCACGAGGAGCCGGAGATCGTCCGGGCCGCGCTCGACGCCGGCGCCTCGGCCTTCATCGGGAAGGGCCGCGCCACCCGCGAGTCGTGCCTGGAGACCATCATGGAGGTCGCCGCCGACCGGCCCAGCGTCACGCCTCCCATGGCCCAGGCCATCGCCACCGACGAGGGCCCGCACCGTCCGCAGCTGTCCGACAAGGAGCGGATGGCGCTGCTCTACTGGTTCCAGTCGATGTCGAAGGCGTCGGTGGCGGCCCGCATGGGGATCAAGGAACGTACGGTGCGGCAGTACATCGACCGCGCCCGCGTCAAGTACGCCGCCGCCGGCCGCCCCGCACCCACCAAGGAGAAACTCCTCATCTGCGCCATCCAGGACGGCCTGGTCCGGCCGGACGAGGTCACCGTCTACACCTCCCTGGCCGCGAGGACCTCACGGGAAGAGGGATGAGAACCCTGGACCCCGGCCACTCCCGGCAGGAGGGGGCCGGCAGACCCGGGGTCCAGGCACATCTCCTGCGCCGGAGGGTTCAGCGGTGCTCGGCGCTGAGCACGACGGGATCGAAGGCGAGCGGGAAGGGCGCCGTCAGGTGAGCGACCGTGCCTGCCTTGTGAATGGCGGGCTCGCCATATCCGTCGCCGTCGAGCCGGTAGGTGTAGAGAGCAGGTCCTTCGTCGGGCTCGATGCGCCAGTAGTGAGGGATGCCTGCCCGGGCGTACGCGAAGGGTTTGATGCTTTGATCATGGGTGGTGGTGCTCGGGCTGCCCACCTCCACAGCGAGGAGCAGGTGACGGGGCGCGAACATCAACTCCACATTGCTAGCCGCTTCCGCGCGGACCACGACCAGGTCGGGGATGTAGAAGGTGCTGTCGGTCACCCGCAGATTGACGGTCGCCAGTGGTTCCAGCCCGGGCGGTGCCGCATCATCGAGCAACCGCTGCAGGCGGTAGATGATGCGCTGGTGCAGGGGCGTAGAGGCTGGACTCACCAGTAGGCTCCCGTTAAGAAGCTCGTAGCGGTTCCCATCGTCAGGGAAGCCGAGCAGGTCGTCGACAGTGAACGGCGGCTTGCCGGGGAGAACGGTTCGCTCAGTCCCGGCCGGCTCGATCGTTGCCATTGCGGTCACCCACTCAGTATCGAGATTCTCGCCCTCGGCCACATGCTACTTACCCGTATTTCATCACTCTTAGTTTTGGCGCCGTTACAGCTCGCCCTCTTGAAAGTTTCAAGTCTCTGAGCGATATCGGGAAAGCCCTTTCCGCAGCTCAACCCCCACGCGGGACCACCCTCCGCGGAGCTGACAGCGGGCATCACTTGGCCGGACCACGGCCGTCAGATACCGTCCCCCCACCAGGAGCGCTCCTCATCACCGGCAACCCCCCGACCGGAACACGGAGACCGCACATGCCCCAAGCACCGCACCGCCGCAGGGCGCCGCGCGCCCTGGTCCTGCTCTTCTCCATCGCGATGATCCTGCTCGTGCCGCTGACCGGCACCGCATCGGCGCACGGTTCCGTCGTCGACCCGGCCTCCCGCAACTACGGCTGCTGGCTGCGCTGGGGCAGCGACTTCCAGAACCCCGCCATGGCGCAGCAGGACCCGATGTGCTGGCAGGCGTGGCAGGACAACACCAACGCCATGTGGAACTGGAACGGCCTCTACCGTGACAACGTCGGTGGCAACCACCAGGCCGCCGTGCCCAACGGCCAGCTCTGCAGCGCCGGCCGCACCCAGGACGGCCGCTACCGCTCGATGGACACGCCGGGCGCGTGGAAGACGACGAGCCTCGGCGGCACGTTCGGCATCCGGCTGACCGACCAGGCCCACCACGGCGCCGACTACATCAGGGTCTACATCACCAGGCAGGGCTACGACGCCACGACCACGCCCCTCGGCTGGAACCACCTGGAACTGATCAGAGAGACCCCCAGGTACGCCCCCGGCGGCGAGTACACGATCACCGGACTCAACAAGGGCTCCCGCACCGGCCGCCACATCGTCTACACGATCTGGAAGGCCTCCCACATGGACCAGACGTACTACTTCTGCAGCGACGTCACCTTCAGCTGAGCGGGAGAGCCTCCGGCCGAGGAAACGCCACCCAGGCACTTCCCCCGTCACGGTCGAGGACCGGCATCCCACGACCGAACCCCGGCCGGCCGGGAAGGCCCCTCGCCGCCTCCCTCCGCAGGGGAGGCGGCGAGGGCCTGCTGCCCTTTCGGGGTCGGATCGCCCCGGCACCGTCCGCGAGCCGGGCGCGTCCGTGACGGCGTGAGGCCGGCCTGCCGCTATGGGCGGGGAGTGGTGGAGGCGCGGATGGCCAGGGCTATGGGGTGAACGCGTTCCGTGCCCGGCTCTGCGGTGCCCGAGAGCAGCTCGAACAGTAGCTCGGCGCAGCTTGCGCCCGCCTCCTTCGGGCGGAGGTCGATGGCGGTGATGGGTGGGTCGGCGAGGCGGGTGGCGGCGCTGTCGACGCAGGAGGCCAGGAGGACGCCGGTGCCCGAGGCGTGCAGCAGCGGCGCCACCTCCGTGGCCGCGCCGGCGGGGGCGCAGATCAAGGCGTCCATGGGCGTCGCCAGCAACGCGCGGGCGGCGGCTCTGACCTCGTCGCCGTTCGCGTCGAAGGAGACCCGCCGCACCAGTGGCTCCACCCTTTTGGCGGTGCACCAGGCGAGGTAGCCGCGGTGCAGGCTGGCGGCCCAGTCGCTCTCGTCGCCGGCCACGACGAGGCCGGGCCGGGTCGATCCGGCGTCGCGCACATGGTCGAGCAGGCGGCCGAGCATCACGGCGTGTTCGGACCAGACGACGCCGTCGGGCTGGCGGTCGCCGGGGAAGCGTTCGCAGGAGACGGTGGGCAGGCCGGTCGCCATCAGGCTCTCCACCACGGGATCGCCCGAGAGCGGGTCGCCGAGCACGAGCCCGTCGACGCGCGGCGGGCGGGCGCGGCGCTGGCCCGAGGTGATCAGCGTGACGTCGTAGTCGTGGCGGGCGGCCTGCTCGACCACCCCGAACACGAACGACATGTAGTAGGACGACCTGGTCAGCACCTCGGGCACGTGCAGGCCGATGGTGCCGGTGCTGGCCTTGCGCAGGTGGCGGGCCGAGCCGTTGGGGACGTAGCCGAGGCGCTCGGCGACCCGCGCCACCTGCTCCCTGGTGCGCTCGGACACCCGCCCAGAGCCGCGCAGCGCGTCGGACGCAGTCGTCTTGGACACCCCCGCCTCCCTGGCGACGGTGAGGATCGTGACCGGCTCGTCTGCGTGCACGCCCTGATCGTAGCTGTCCGTAAGCCTGCTCCTTCCCGGCCCGTCCGGTAAACGATCTGTTTCGCCTGGACTCCAGGTCTTGTCACCGCCCGCCCCGCGCAATTAAGTTGGCCCGCACGTTGCCGGAACGTTCCGGCATCCAGGAAGGGGCGAACGTTGCACCTGTCCACCGGCTCCCACCCTCATCCCCTCGACCCTCTCGCCGCGCGGGAGATCGACGAGGTCAGGCGGATCCTGAGGGAGGAGGGCCTGCTCACCGACACCGTCCGGGTGGCCTACCTCGGGCTGGAGGAGCCGCCCAAGGAGGACGTGCTCGCCTACCGGCCGGGCGACCCCGCCGGGCGCCGCGCCCGCGCGTTCCTGCTCGACCTCGCCACCGAGACGAGCCAGGACGTCATCGTGGACGTCACCGCCGGCAAGGTCGCCGCGCGCACCCCCATCGACCCGCTCACCGACGGCCAGGTGCCGATGCTGGACGAGGAGCACGCCCTGGTCAGGCGGGTGCTCAAGGAGGACGCCGGCTGGGCGAAGGCGCTGGCCGCGCGCGGCATCGACCCGGCGGGCGTGTACGTGGCGGCGCTCAGCGCGGGCCACTACGGCCTGGCGAAGGAGGAGGGCCGCCGGGTCGCCAGGGTGCTGGCCCACGTCATGCCCACGCCGGACAGCCTGCCGTGGGCGCACCCGGTGGACGGCCTGGTCGCGTACGTGGACCTGGTCAAGGGCGAGATCCTGGAGATCGTGGACACCGGCCCCCAGCCCGTCCCGCAGGAGTCCGGCGACTACGGCCACGGCCCCCACCGCACCACCCAGAAGCCCATCCACATCACCCAGCCGGACGGCCCCAGCTTCACCGTGGACGGCCCCCTGGTGACCTGGGAGAAGTGGAGCCTGCGCCTCGGCTACGACATGCGCGAGGGCCTCACGCTGCACCAGATCGGCTTCGACGACGACGGCCGCACCCGCCCGATCGTCTACCGGGCGTCGGTGGCCGAGATGGTGGTCCCGTACGGCGACCCGAGCCCGATCCGCTTCTGGCAGAACTACTTCGACACCGGCGAGTACCAGCTCGGCAAGCTCGCCAACTCCCTCGAACTCGGCTGCGACTGCCTGGGCGAGATCACTTACTTCGACGCGGTGGTGACGGACGGCGCCGGCGTCCCGAAGGTGATCACGAACGCGATCTGCATGCACGAGGAGGACTACGGCGTGCTGTGGAAGCACACCGACCCGGCCAACGGCTCGCGCGAGACCCGCAGGCAGCGCCGCCTGGTGATCTCGTTCTTCGTGACGGTGGGCAACTACGACTACGGCTTTTACTGGTACCTCTACCTGGACGGCACGATCGAGCTGGAGGTCAAGGCCACCGGCATCGTCTTCACCGGCGCCTATGACGACCGCGCCGCCCCTTACGCGTCGGAGGTCGCGCCCGGCCTCGCCGCCCCCTACCACCAGCACCTGTTCAGCGCCCGGCTGGACATGACGGTGGACGGCGTCGCCAACGCGGTGGACGAGGTGGAGGCGGTCCGGCTGGACAGCCCGTACGGCAACGCGTTCGGCCGCGAGGTCACCCGGCTGCGCACCGAGCGCGAGGCCCGCCGCGACGCCGACCTCAAGGCCGAGCGCACCTGGCACGTCGTCAACCCGGAGGTGCGCAACCGGCTCGGCCGCCCGGTCGGCTACGCCCTGCACGCCGAGGGGAGGCCGACGCTGATGGCCGCACCCGGCTCCAGCATCCACCGCAGGGCCGAGTTCGCCACGAGCCACCTGTGGGTCACCCGCTACCACCCCGCGGAGCGCTATCCCGCCGGAGACCTGGTCAACCAGCATCCCGGCGGCGCGGGCCTGCCCGCCTACACCAGGGCCGACCGCGACATCGACGGGCAGGACATCGTGCTGTGGCACACGTTCGGCCTGACGCACTTCCCCCGTACCGAGGACTGGCCGATCATGCCGGTCGACACGTGCGGGTTCGTCCTCAAGCCGGTCGGGTTCTTCGACCGCAACCCCACGCTCGACGTCCCGCCGAGCGCCGCCGAACATTCCTGCCACTAGAGGAGTAGAGGCCCATGCGTCCCATACGCCTGGCCTGCGGTGTCGCGGCCGCCCTGCTGGCTTCCGCCTGCGCCGCCACCGGTACGACCACCGCCCCCCAGGAGAACGCCCAGGAGAGCGCCGCCCCCGGTTTCCTCGCCGTCGCCGACACCGCACTGCCCACGGGTGGCGCGCTCAACGTCCAGGTGCACATCGACAGCGGCGCCGCCACCGGCTACGACCCCCAGCTCGCCGACGTCGCCACCACCTGGCAACTGCTCTCGCTGTCCTACGAGACGCTCGTGACGGTCGGCCCCGACTTCGCGATCCAGCCGCTGCTGGCCGAGAAGTGGGAGACGCCCGACGACCAGACGTACGTCTTCCACCTGCGCAAGGGCGTCAAGTTCTCCAACGGCAGGGAGATGACGGCCGCCGACGTGGTGGGCAGCCTGAAGCGGCTGCTGGCCTCGAAGTCGGTGTGGCGCGGCCAGCTCGGCCCGGTCGAGTCGGTCACCGAGGGCGAGGACGGCACGGTCAAGGTCGCGCTGAGCGAGCCGTACACGCCGTTCCTGGCGGCGCTGGCGAACGTGCCGGCCGCGGTGCTGCCGATGAAGGAGATCGACGCGGGCACGGTGGACCCGGCGACGACGCTGCTCGGCACCGGCCCGTACGTGGTGCGGGACCACCGCCAGGACGTGTCGTGGACGTTCGAGCGCAACGACGCCTACTGGGGCGAGGGCAGGCCGGCCGCCGACACGCTGACGATCACGATCGCCCCCGAGGAGGCGGCGCGCATCGCGGGCCTGCAGAACGGCAGCGCCGCCCTGGCCACGCTGGGCAACGTCGACTCGGCCTCGATGCTGGCCGGGGCGCGCGACGTCAAGGTCGTCACCCAGGCGACCACCGACTTCTACTACCTGATGCTCAACACGCTCAAGCCGGGCTCCAAGCTGGCCGACCCGAAGGTGCGCGAGGCCGTCGCCATCGCGCTCGACCCGGAGCAGATCGCGAGCGTGGCGCTCGGCGGCAAGGGCAAGCCGACCGCGATCACGCCGGCCGGGCTGCCCGGCGCGTGCGACCCGGCCGCGCTCCCGTCGGCCGGCAAGAGCGTGGACGACGCCAAGCGGCTGCTCGCCGAGGCGGGCGCGCAGGACCTGTCGTTCACGCTCAGCATCTACTCCACCGAGCCGGCCCCGGCCGTCGCGCAGGTCATCCAGCAGAACCTGCAGCAGGCCGGCATCACCGTCAAGATCGAGCAGATGGACGAGGCGAGCTGGTCGGGCAAGGTCTACGGCAAGGCGCCCGCCGACTTCGACGCCGCGCTGTCGTGGTTCGCCGGATACGCCGACGCCGGCATGGTCACCAAGTGGTGGAACCCCGAGCAGGCCGGCTTCAACGTCGGCTTCATGAAGCCGGACAAGGAGCTCAACACGCTCATCGACGCGGCGGGCCGCGTACCCGCGGGGCCGGAAAGGGACAAGGCGCTGAGCGCGGTGTGCGCCGGGGCCGACGCGGACGCCCAGATGATCCCGCTGGTCACCCGCCCTGCAACGGTCGCCTACCGGACCGACGCGCTCAGCCCCAGCCTGTACGCCACCGAGGGCTACGGCAACGTGCTGCGCCTGGTCGCCGACGCCCGCGTGAAGAAGTCGCAGTGACCATGCGGCTGCTGATGTGGTGGACCGGCCGGGCGCTCAGCTCGGCCGCCACGCTCCTGGGCGTCTCCGTGCTGATCTTCGCCGCCGTGCGGCTGATGCCGGGCGGCTTCGCCGAGACCGTGCTCGGGCCGTTCGCCACCCCGGAGCAGAAGGCGGAGCTGGCCGCGCGTTACGGGCTCGACCAGCCGGTCTTCTTCCAGTACGGCCACTGGCTGGCCGCCGTCACGGGCGGCGACTTCGGCTTCTCCATGATCAGCCGCCAGCCGGTGGGCGCCGAGCTGCTGGCCAGGCTGCCGGTGACGGCCGAGCTGACCGTGCTCGCGGTGGCCGCGAGCGTGCTCGCCGGGGTGCCGCTCGGCGTGCTGACCGCCGTACGCGCCCGCCCCGACGGGCGCGGCGGCGCGGCGGGGCGGCTGCTCAGCGGGCTAGGGGTCAGCGTGCCCGAGTTCGTGCTGGGCAGCCTGATCGTCTTCGTCTTCTCCCGGTACGCGCTCGGCCTGCGCATCGGCTCCTGGGTGCCGCTCACCGAGGATCCGGCCGCGAACCTGGCCACGATGATCCTGCCCGCGGCCGTCCTGTCGGTGTTCGCCGTCTCGGTCACCGCCAGGACCACCCGCGACGCGGTGATGGGCGTGCTGGTCGAGCCGTACGTGACGGCCGCCGTCGCGCGCGGCGAGTCGCCGTGGTTCATCGTCAGGCACCACATCCTGCGCAACGCCGCCGCCCCCGTGGTCACGCTCATCGGCACGACCACCGCGTACCTGCTGGGCGGCGCGCTCATCGTGGAGCACGTGTTCAACCTGCCGGGCATCGGCTCCTACGTGGTGCAGGCCGTCGGCCGCCGCGACTACGCGGTCGTGCAGGCCGGGGTGCTGCTCGCCGCCGCGGTCTTCATCGTCATGAACGCGCTGATCGACCTGCTGGTCGGGGCCATCGATCCCCGGCTCGGCGTGACCGCGGGGAGGAGCTCGTGAGGAAGCTGGACCGGCTGTCCGCCGGCGGGCTGGCCTGCCTGGGGATCCTGGTGCTGTTCGCGCTCGGGTCGCTGATCGGCGCCGGGGGAGACCCGGACGCCATCGTCGGCCCCCGCCTGCAGCCGCCCGGGCCCGGCTGGTGGCTGGGCACCGACAACCTGGGCCGCTCGCTGCTGCCGCGCGTCATGGAGGGCGTCGGCACCACGCTGCTGCTGTCGTCGGTCGCCGTGCTGGTGACGGCGGCGCTCAGCGCGACGTTCGGCATCGTCGCCGGCTACCGCGGCGGCTACCTGAACGAGCTGGTGATGCGGCTGGTCGAGGTGCTCTACTCCTTCCCGGCCATCGTGCTCGCCATCCTGGTCGCCGCCGTGCTCGGCCCAGGGCAGACGGCGGCGCTGGCCAGCATCGTGCTGGTGACGATCCCGCTGATGACCAGGCTCGTGCGCGCCTCCGCCGTGGCCGTCGCGCAGCGCGACTACGTCACCTCCGCCGTCATCAGCGGCGCCCGGCTGCCGCGCGTGCTGGTCAGGCACGTGCTGCCGAACGTGGCCGGCACGATCGCCGTGCAGGGCACGTACGCGCTGTCGGTCGGCATCGCGGTCGAGGGCGGGCTGAGCTTCCTCGGCTTCGGGGTGCAGCCCCCGCAGGCGTCGCTGGGGGTGCTCATCCAGCAGGGCGGCACGTACATGATCGCCGCGCCCTGGCTGATCCTCGGCCCCGGCGTCGTGCTCGTGGCGGCCATCCTGGCGATCAACGTGGTGGGCGACGGGCTGCGCGACCGCTTCGAGCCCAGGGAGACGAGGTCACTGACATGAGCCTGCTCTCGGTACGGAACCTGGTGATCGACTACGCGCGTACGCGTGCGCTCGACGGGGCCGACCTGGAGGTGGCGCGGGGCGAGAAGGTCGGCCTGGTCGGCGAGAGCGGGTCGGGCAAGTCCACGCTCGGCTCCGCCGTGGGCCGGCTGCTGCCGGGCGCCGCCCGCCACTCGGGCGGCGAGGTGCTGCTGGCCGGTGAGCCGGTCTTCGGCCTGCCGCCCGCCCGGCTGCGGGCGCTGCGGCGGCGGCAGCTCGGGTACGTCTTCCAGGACCCGATCGGCTCGCTCGACCCGACGATGCGCGTCGGGGCCCAGCTCAGGCTGGTGCTCGGGCGGGGTGGCGACGTGCACTTCCACCTGGGCCGGGTGAAGCTGGACGATCCGCGCGTGGTGCGCGCGTACCCGCACCAGCTCTCCGGCGGCATGGCGCAGCGGGTGGCGATCGCGATCGCCATGGCCACCGCGCCGGAGCTGCTCGTCGCCGACGAGCCGACCGCCGCGCTGGACAGCCAGGTACGCGAGGAGGTGTCGGACATGGTCTTCGCGCTGGCCGCCGAGGCGGGCACGAGCATCCTGTGGCTCAGCCACGACCTGCCCGCCGTGGCCCGCCGGTGCGACCGGGTGGCCGTCATGTACGGCGGCCGCGTCGTCGAGAGCGGCCCCGCCCGCGAGGTGCTCGGCGACCCCGCCCACCCCTACACGGCGGCGCTGGCCGGCTCCGCGCCCGCCGCCGCCGCGCACGGGGTGCGTCTTGAGCCCGTGCCCGGCCGCCCGCCGGTCCTCACCGGCCCCTCCCCGGGCTGCGCCTTCGCGCCGCGCTGCGCGTTCGCGGAGAGACGCTGCGAGCACGAGCGCCCGGCGCCGGTCAGAATCCGCGCCCAGGACGTCCTGTGCCACCGGGCCGCCGAGCTCCAGGACCGCCTGACCGCTCTCAGCGAGGTGAAGGCGTGATACTCGAACTCGACGACGTCACCGTCACCTTCGCCGCCGGGCCGCCGTTCCGCCGCATCCACCTGGACGCCATGCGGCACGTCTCGCTCCACGTGGCCGAGGGCGAGACGCTCGGCCTGGTCGGCGAGTCAGGCTCGGGCAAGACCACCACCAGCAGGGTCGCGCTGGGCCTGCAGCGCCCCACGTCGGGGACGGTGCGGTTCGGCGGCGAGCCGTTCCCGAAGCGGCGGCGCGCGCTGGCCGGCCGCATGCAGGCCGTGCTCCAGCACCCGCACTGGTCGCTCAACCCGCGCATGCGGGTCGGCAGGAGCGTCGCCGAGCCCCTGGACGTGCTGGGCCGCCCGGCCGGCGACGCCGTCGCCGAGATGCTGGAGCAGGTCGGCCTGGAGGCCGGGTTCGCCGACCGCTACCCGCACGAGCTGTCCGGCGGCCAGCGGCAGCGCGTGTCGATCGCCCGCGCTCTGGTGACCAGGCCCGCGTTCATCGTCTTCGACGAGGCGGTCAGCGCGCTCGACGTCAGCGTCCAGGTGCAGATACTCAACCTCATCAAGGACCTGCAGGCCGAGTACGGCTTCAGCGCCCTGTTCATCTCCCACGACCTCGGCGCGGTCCGCTACGTCGCCGACCGGATCGCGGTCATGCGCAAGGGCGAGATCGTCGAGACAGCCGACACGGCCACCTTCTACCGGGCCCCGGCCCACGCATACTCGCAACGACTTCTGGAGGCCCTGTGACTGCAAGCCCGGCGGCGTACGAGCCCCGTCCCGCGACCCCGTCCGCGTTCGCGCCGGGCGTGCCGCGCAACGCCGACCTGCCGCTGACTCCGCAGCCCAGCCCAGGACGCGGCTCGGTGGCGTTCGGCCTGCCCGGCGTGTACGTCGGCACCGCCGAGTACGCCGAGGGCCCGACCGGCTGCACGGTGATCCACGTGCCGGCGGGCGCGCGTACGGCGGTGGACGCCCGCGGCGGCGCGGTCGGCATGAGCGGCGGCTACGACTTCAACCACGCCATCTGCCTGGCGGGCGGCTCGGTCTACGGCCTGGCCGCCGCGGCGGGCGTGAGCGACGAGCTGCTGGCCCGCCGCGAGAACCGGACGAGGTGGGACGACCTGCAGCTCGTGTCGGGCGCGGTGATCTACGACTTCTCCTGCCGCGACAACGCCGTCTACCCCGACGCCGAGCTGGGCAGGGCCGCGCTGCGCAACGCGGTCGAGTGCGCGTTCCCGGTGGGCAGGTGCGGCGCGGGCCGCACGGCGAGCGCCGGCAAGGTGGACTTCGGGCGGGCCGAGTTCGCCGGCCAGGGGGCCGCGTTCGGCACGTTCGGCGAGGCGAAGGTGCTGGTCGCGACCGTGGTGAACGCCGTCGGCGCGGTGGTGGACCGCGGGGGCCGGGTGGTGCGCGGCAACTACCACGCCGAGCTGGGCGACCGCCGCCACCCGAGCGCCGACTACGCCGAGCTGGTGGGGTCGGGGGCCGCGCCGGTGATGGGCAACACGACGCTGACCGTGATGGTGACCAACGTGCAGCTGTCGGACGTGGAGCTGCTGCAGGTCGGACGGCAGGTCCACAGCTCGATGCACCGCGCGATCCAGCCGTTCCACACGCTGACGGACGGCGACACCATGTTCGCGATGACGACCGACGAGGTCGAGCTGACCGGGATCAAGCCGACCGGCCTCGGAACGCTGGCCTCCGAGCTCGCCTGGGACGCCGTCCTGAGCGCGGCGGAGTGACGCGATGCACGTCTTTCCCCGTTACCAGGCCGATGACCCGGCACAGGTGACCGAGCTGGTCAGGCGGAACCCGTTCGCGCTGGTCGTGAGCGCGGACGGCGGCGGCGCTCCGACGGCCACCCACGTGCCCGTCATCCTGGAGGGCGACACCCTGGAGGACGGCACGCTGCTCGGCCACCTGGCCCGCGCCAACCCGCACTGGCGCTCCTGGGGCCCCGGCACCGAGGTGCTGGTGGTCTTCACGGGGCCGCACGGCTACGTCTCGCCCACCGTCTACGGCACCGACCCGGCCGTCCCGACCTGGGACTACGCGGCGGTGCACGTGACCGGCCGGGTGGAGCTGCTCGACGACGCGATGGAGGTCGTCGAGCGCACGGTGACCGCCGCGGAGTCGCTGCGCGAGCCGTCCTGGGAGCCGACGCCCGCCTCGCGGGAGAGGTTCCGCGCGCTGCTGCCCGGGGTAGTGGCCTTCCGCGTGCACGTACGGTCGGTACAGGCCATGTTCAAGCTGAGCCAGGACATCGACGCCGAACGGTACGAGCGCGTCCGCGCCGACTTCGCCGCCGACAATCCGCGGCTCGCCGATTTGATGGACAAATAATGACTTTTCCTACTTTTTCGTCCAGCCAGACCGAACCCAGGCTCCGCGGCAAGGAACTCGGCGCCCACCTGCGCAAGCGCATCGCCGCCAACTACGCCGGCTACATCGACCTGTTCGCCGTGGCCGGCGCCACCCACGCGCAGGTGCGCGCGTGGGGCGAGCGGGCACTTGACCGCAGCGCCGACTGGGCGCCGAACCTGGCGGAGGAGATGGCCGGGATCGCCGCGGGCGCCGGTCTGGAGCCGTGGCAGGTCGCCGTCGTCAACGCGCGCACGGAGATCCTGGCCGCCATCGACGCGATCGGGCACGGCGAGTGCTCGACCTCGGTGGTGCTGCCCGAGAGCGGCCCGCCGCGTACGGTGCAGACCTGGGACTGGCACGACCACCTGCGCGACGCGCCCATCCTGTGGGAGCTGGAGCCGCGCCCAGGGCACGTCGTGCGCACGTTCACCGAGGCAGGGGCGCTGGCCAAGATCGGGGTCGGCACCGCAGGGCTGGGCGTGCACTTCAACATCCTGCGCCACGAGTCCGACAGCGCCGTCCTGGGCGTGCCCGTGCACCTGATCGCCCGCCGCATCCTCGACGAGGCGGCGACCGTCGAGGAGGCCGCCGGGATCGCCCGCTCGGCCCGGGTCTCCGCCTCGACCGTCATCACGGTGGTGACGGAGTCGGACGCGGGATCCATCGAGATCTCCCCGGCCGGCGTGGCCGTCATCCCGCCGGGACCCGACGGCGTCCTGCTGCACTGCAACCACTTCCTGGACGCGGACCTCGCGGCGGGGGAGCGGCACGCCACCCAGCGGCCCGGCACCTACGACCGGTTCCGCCACCTGAGCGGCCACGTCGAGGGGCTGAGCCAGGAAGGTCAGAACGCGCGGGCGCTCGCCATGCTCAGCCACGCCCCCGCCGCCCCCGTCTGCGCGCATCCCGACCTCACCCAGCCGCTCAACCAGCGGTGGGAGACGCTCGCCACGATCGGGCTCGACCTGCCCGCCGGGCGGCTGCGGGTGCACCAGGGCGGGCCCTGCCAGGTCACCGAGGCGACCTGGCAGACGTTCTGAGCCCCTACTTGAAGGCGGCGATGCCGGTCAGCGCCTTGCCGATGACCAGCTGGTGGACCTCGGAGGTGCCCTCGTAGGTCAGCACCGACTCCAGGTTCACCGCGTGCCTGATCACCGGGTATTCGAGGGTGACGCCGTTCGCGCCGAGCAGCGTGCGGCACTTCCTGGCGATCTCCAGGGCCTCGCGCACGTTGTTCAGCTTGCCGATGCTCACCTGCTCGGGGGTGAGCGTCCCCGCCTCCTTCAGCCGGCCGAGGTGCACCGCGAGGAGCAGCCCCTTGCCCAGCTCAAGCGCCATGTCCGCGAGCTTCTCCTGGGTGAGCTGGTACGACGCCAGCGGCCTGGCGAACACCTCGCGGTCGGCCACGTACGACAGCGTCGTCTCCAGGCAGTCGAGCGCCGCCCCCATCGCCCCGAACACGATGCCGAACCTGGCCTCGTTCAGGCAGCCGAGCGGCCCCGACAGGCCGCGCGCGCCGGGCAGCATCGCGTCGGCGGGCAGGCGCGCGCCGTCGAGCACCAGCTCGCTGGTCACGCTGGCGCGCAGCGAGATCTTGTGCTTGATCTCGTTGACCGTGAAGCCGGGCGTTCCGGCCGGCACCAGGAAGCCGCGTACACCCTCGTCCGTGCGCGCCCAGACCACCGCCACGTCGGCGACCGAGCCGTTGGTGATCCACATCTTGGTGCCGTTCAGCACCCAGTCGCCGCCCTCGCGCTTGGCCGTGGCGCGCATGCCGCCCGGGTCGGAGCCGAAGTCGGGCTCGGTCAGGCCGAAGCAGCCGATGCGCTCGCCGGCCGCCATCGCGGGCAGCCACTCCTGCTTCTGCTCCTCGCTGCCGTACTTCCAGATGGCGTACATGGCGAGCGAGCCCTGCACGGAGACCAGGCTGCGCAGGCCGGAGTCGGCGGCCTCCAGCTCCAGGCAGGCGAGCCCGTACGCGACCGCGCCCATGCCGGCGCAGCCGTACCCGTCGAGGTGCATGCCGAGCACGCCGAGCGAGCCGAGCGTGCGGGCCAGCTCGCGGGCGGGCAGCTCGCCGGCCTCGAACCAGCCCGCGACGTGCGGCCGGATCTCCCGGTCGCACACGCGCCTGACCGTGCTCCTGATCTCGCGCTCCTCCTCGGCCAGCAGGGTGTCCAGGGAGAACAGGGCGGTGGGTGCGATCATGACCTCTCCGTATTTTGGATCCAATATTGAAAATCCAATATGGCATAGTTAGGGTGCGTTGACCATGGACGTTCTGAATCTCATCGCCGGCCGCTGGGTCGAGGGGGACGGCGCCGAGTTCGCCGACACCAACCCCGCACGGCCCTCCGAGGTGGTCGCGCGCGGGCGCTTCGCCTCCGTGCCCGAGGTGGAGCGGGCGGTCGCCGCCGCCCGCGACGCGGCGCCCGGCTGGGCCGCCACCCCGCACCACGAGCGCGCCGCGATCCTCACCGCCGCCGCCGCGCACGCGGACGAGCACGCCGGCGCGTGGGGCGCGGAGCTGGCCCGCGAGGAGGGCAAGACGCTGCCCGAGGCGGTGGCCGAGGTCAGGGGCGCGGCCCGCATCCTGCGCTACTACGCGGGCGAGGCCGACCGCGAGAACGGCGAGATCTTCGCCTCGCCCCGCCCCGGTGAGAACGTCCTCGTCGTCCGCCGGCCCATCGGCGTCGCCGGGCTGATCACGCCGTTCAACTTCCCGATCGCGATCCCGGCATGGAAGATCGCCCCGGCGCTCAGCCACGGCAACACCGTCGTGTGGAAGCCGTCGTCGCTGGTGCCGCTGCTGGCGTACCGGCTGGCGCAGGCGCTGACCTCCGCCGGGCTGCCCGACGGGGTGCTCAACCTCGTCCACGGCGAGGCGGAGGCCGGAGCGGTCATCGTCGATCACCCCGGTGTCGACGCCGTCTCCTTCACCGGCTCCACCGCCGTCGGCAGAGCCGTCATCGCCCGCTGCGGCGAGCTGGGCAAGCCCGTGCAGACCGAGATGGGCGGCAAGAACGCCTCCGTCGTGCTCGCCGACGCCGACCTCGACCACGCCGCCGAGCAGGTGTGTCTCGGCGCGTTCCGCTCGACCGGGCAGAAGTGCACCGCCACCTCCCGGCTCATCGTCGCCGACCAGGTGGCCGACGACCTGCTCGAACGCGTCGCCGCGCGGGCCGCTGGGCTCGTCGTCGGCGACCCGCTCGCGGCCGGCGTCGAGATGGGGCCGCTGGTCAGCTCGGCCGCCCGCGACCGGGTCACGGCCGGGGTGCGGCGGGCCGTGGACGAGGGCGCCAAGCCGCTCGCCGGGGCCGCTCCGCTCGACGGGGAGGGCTGGTTCGTGCCGCCGACCGTGCTCGACCTGCCGGGGACGGGGGTCGGCTTCTGGCGTACGGAGCTGTTCGGGCCGGTCGTCGGCGCGGTGCGCGCGGGATCGGCCGAGGAGGCGCTGGGCCTGGTCAACCTCAGCGACCACGGCCTGTCGGCGGCGCTGTTCACCCGCGACCTGGGCGCCGCGCTGCGCGCCGTGGACCGGCTGGAGGTGGGCGTGCTGCACGTCAACTCCGAGTCGGCCGGGACGTTCCCGCACGTGCCGTTCGGCGGCGCCAAGCACAGCGGGTACGGCCCCAAGGAGCAGGGCCGCGCCGCCAGGGACTTCTACACCCGCACCGTCACCGTCTATCTGGGGGCGCCGGCATGAGCGGCGCGCTGTCGGGGCTGCTGATCGCCGACTTCAGCCGGGTGCTGGCCGGTCCCTACGCCACCATGCTGCTGGCCGACCTGGGCGCCGAGGTGATCAAGGTCGAGCGGCCCGGCGCGGGGGACGACACGCGGGCCTGGGGGCCGCCGTACGCCGACGGCGAGGCCACGTACTTCCTGGGCGTCAACCGCAACAAGCGCTCGATCGCCCTCGACCTCAAGGCCGACGCCGAGGTCGCGAAGGCGCTCGCCGCCCGGGCCGACGTGCTGGTGGAGAACTTCAAGCCGGGCACCATGGACCGGCTCGGGCTCGGCCACGAGACGCTGCGCGAGCTGAACCCGGGGCTGGTCTACTGCTCGATCACCGGCTTCGGCTCCGGCGCCGGAGCGGACCTGCCCGGCTACGACCTCATCGCGCAGGCCGTCGGCGGGCTCATGAGCGTCACCGGCGAGCCGGAAGGTCCCGGCACCAAGGCGGGCGTGGCGCTGGTGGACGTGATCACCGGCCTGCACGCCGGCCTCGGCATCCTCGCCGCGCTCCGCCACCGCGACAGGACCGGCGAGGGGCAGCGCATCGAGGTGTCGCTGCTGTCGTCCCTGCTCTCGGCGCTCACGAACCACGCCTCCGCGTACGCCGCCGCCGGGGTCGTGCCGCGCGCCATGGGCAACCGGCATCCGAGCATCGTGCCGTACGAGGTGTTCCAGGCCGCCGACCGCCCGATCGTCATCGCGGCGGGCAACGACCGCCAGTTCCGCGCCCTGTGCGCCGCCCTGGACCGGCCCGGCCTCGCCGGCGACCCCCGCTACGCCACCAACGCCGGCCGCGTCGCCGCACGCGAGCCGCTCGTCGCCGCTCTGAACGCGGCGCTCGCCGAGCGTACGGCCGACGAGTGGTTCGGCCGGCTGACCGAGGCCGGCGTGCCGTGCGGCCCGATCAACGACCTGGCCGCCGCCTTCTCCCTCGCCGCCGATCTCGGCCTCGGCCCGGCCGTGGACCTCGACGGCGTCGGCCAGGTCGCGAACCCGCTGCGGCTCAGCGCCACCCCGCCCGCCTACCGCCGCAGGCCGCCGGAGCTCGGGCAGGACGAGGCGTGGGTTCGTGAGATATTGGGGCGGTGAGTCCGGAAGAGGCACGACGCAGGCCGCCCACGGCCCAGCAGTTCGTGCTGGGCGAGCTGCGGCGCGCCATCACCACCGGCAGGCTGCGCCCCGGCGCCCCCATCCGGCAGGACGCGCTCGCCGAGGAGCTCCAGGTCAGCAGGGTCCCGCTGCGCGAAGCGCTCAAGACGCTGCAGGGCGAGGGCCTCGTCACCTATGAGGCCCACCGGGGCTACTTCGTCGAGACGCTCTCCCTCGACGACCTGCGCGAGGTCTACCGCATCAGGGAGCTGCTGGAGGAGGAGGCCGTGCGCCGGGCGGTCTCCCGGCTCACCGACGCCGACCTCGCCCGGCTCGAGGCCGCTCAGGACGACGTCGAGCGGGCCGCCGCCGCGGGCGACGTGCCGGCCATGGCCACCGCCAACCGGGTGTTCCACATGACGTTGTTCGACTGCGCGGGGATGCCGCGGCTGGCCCGCCTCATCCGTACGCTGTGGGACTCGACCGACGCCTACCGGTCGATGTACTACGGCGAGCCGGGCAACCGCGAGCGCGTGATCAAGGAGCACCGCGCCACCCTCGACGCGCTGCGCCGCCGCTCCGCCGACGACGCCGTGGCCACCCTCGACGGCCACCGCGCCCACGCGGTGGCCGCGCTCGCCCCCCAGCTCGACACCAGACCACCGGGGCAGGGTCAGCGCAGGGTCACCGACGACAGCGGCCGGCCCCTGTGGTCGAGCAGCAGCGCCGGGCAGCCCGCTCCTGGTCACGCCGGCCGGTCGGCCAGGGTGAGGACGGCGTTGATCAGGTCGGGGCCGTTCAGCATGTCCAGGTCGTTGTGGCCGGCGCCGTTCATCTCCACGACGGGGGCGCCGGCGGCCTCGGCGACCGTGCGGCTCAGGCGGGCGGGGACGATCGTGTCGGCGGTGCCGTACACGACGACGACCGGCGCCCGGACCCGGCGGATCTGCTCGGCGACGGGGAAGCGGTCCCGCAGGAGGGGGCGTACCGGGAGGAAGGGGTAGTTGACCTGGCCGGCCGCCGCCAGGTCGGTGAACGGCGAGCGCAGCAGCAGCCCGTGCGGCGGGCGCTCTATGGCGAGGCGGGTCGCGACCGCCGCGCCCAGGCTCTCGCCGAAGTACACCACCCGGCGCTCGCCCAGCCAGTCGCGGGCCGCCAGCGCGTCGCGGAACAGGCCCTCCTCGTCCGGGTCGCCGGGGTTGCCGCCGTAGCCGCGGTAGTCCATGAGCAGCACCCCGAGACCGTGCGCCGCCAGCGCGCTCGCCAGCGGCGCCCGGTGCAGCCTGTTGCCCGCGTTGCCGCCCATCACCAGCACGGTCACCTCACGCCGGCCCGGCACGTGCCAGGCGGCGAGTTCGAGCCCGTCCCGGGCGGTGAACGTGACGTCACGCGCCCCCGGCACGACCGTCCCGGCCGGCGGCGGGGCGGCGCGGTCGGGCAGGTAGATCAGCCGCCGCTGGAACACCCACAGCAGGGCGATGAGCAGGACCGCCACCGCGGCGACGACCAGGGCGGCACGCACGAGCGTCGGCACGCCCCTCACGGTACGCACCCGCCCGTCGGCCCGCACCCCTCAGGTCAGACCACCACGCCGGACTGGACGACGTGGCGGATGTGCTCGGGGTCGGCGAGGACGCCGATGTCCTCCAGCGGGTCGCCGTCGAGCACCAGCAGGTCGGCGTGCGCGCCCACCGCGAGCGTGCCGAGCTCGCCGGTCAGCCCGACCAGCTCCGCCGCCCCCGTGGTGGCCGCGCGCAGCACGTCGAGGGGCGACTGCACCTCGGCCCGCAGCCGGAACTCCTGGTTCTGGTGCCGGTGCATGCCGCCGAGCAGGTCCGTCCCGTACGCCAGCCGCACCCCGCCACGCGCGGCCCGTTCCAGCGCGACGATGCCGGCTTCGAGCACCTCGTCCACCTTGCGCCAGCTGCTCTCCGGCAGCCCGAAGTCGCGGCCCTCCTCCTTCAGCGCCCAGTAGGTCACCAGCGTCGGCACGAGGAACGCGTCGTGCCGCAGGAACAGCTCCACGCTGGAGTCGTCGATGAGGTTGCCGTGCTCGATGGAGCGCACCCCGGCCTCCAGCGCCCGGTTGACGGCGCGGGCGGTGTAGGCGTGGGCGGCGACGTACCGGTTGGCGGCCTCGGCCTCCTCGACCACGGCGCGCAGCTCCTCCATGGAGTACTGGGTCGAGTCGATGCGGTCGGTGGGGGAGGCGACGCCGCCCGAGGCCATCACCTTGATGTGGTGGGCGCCCTTGCGCAGCTCGTCGCGGGCTGCGGCACGCACGGCGTCCACCCCGTCGGCCACCCGCCCGACGCCCGCGCAGCACGGATGGTCGTCGGTGAGGTGCTCGCCCCGGCCCCGGAAGTCGGCGTGGCCGCCGGTCTGGCTCAGCCCCTTGCCGCAGAACAGCAGCCGCGGCCCCCGGATGAGCCCCTCGGCCTGCGCGTCGGCCAGGCCGAAGTCGGCGCCGGACGCGTCGCGCACGGTGGTGAAGCCGCGGCTCAGCATGTCGCCCATGATGCGGGCGGTGTGCGCGGTGACGTACGACGGGGGCTTCGAGCGCAGCGAGCCGAGGTCCGCGCTGGAGGCGGTGACGTGCACGTGCGCGTCGATCAGGCCGGGCACGACCCGCGCGCCGGCCACGTCGATCACCCGCGTGCCGTCGGGCGCGCCGAGCTCGTGCCCGGTCTCGGCGATCCGGCCGTCGGCGCAGCGCAGGTCGGCCTCCGCGTACGCGCCGGTCTCGACGTCGAGCAGCAGCGCGTTGCGCAGCAGCAGGCTCATGCGGCACCTCCGAACGTGAACTCCTTGGCGATCGCCTGGGCGGCGGCCACCGATGCGTCGTCGTAGGCGCCCTCGGCGTCGAGGATGTTGAGCACGCCGGCGACCTCGCCGTCCCGGCCGAGCACGGGCACGTTGATGATCGAGCCGCAGCCGAGGCTCTCGATCAGCTCGTGGTCGGCGAAGATCTCCCGTACGGCGGCCTTGTCGCGGCCGAAGTACGGCTCCCGCCCCTCGATGCACGTGCTCAGCCACTGCTGGGCCACCTCGACGGTCTTCTCGCCGCCCACGGGGTACTCGGCCGGGTGGCTGCTGTGCACGCGGCGCAGGGCCCGGCGTTCCGGCACCCAGGCGAGGACGGTGAACAGCCGCACGCCCACCTCCTCGCGGACCCGCCGCTCCAGCTCGTCCAGGTCGTTCACTTGGTCGCCTCCTCGGTGGTGGATCCGGTGGTGGATTCGGTCAGCTCTTCCAGCGATCGGCCCGCGGTGGCCAGGCCGAACACCATCACGCAGATCACGCCGGCCGCCAGCACCGCCGTGGTCAGGCCGAACACCCCGGCGAAGCCGAGGCTCGCGGCCGACCAGCCGATGATCGCCGGGGCCATGATGCTGCCGACCCGGCCGAACGCGCTGGACAGGCCGGTGCCGGTCGCGCGGATCCAGGTCGGGAAGACCTCGGGGGTGTAGGAGTAGACGCCGGCGTACGTGCCGTTCAGGAAGAACGACAGCACCGCGCCCGCGAGCGTGATCGTGACGGGCGAGTCCATCTGCGACAGCCAGAACGCGCTGACCGCCGAGCCCGCGAGGTAGATGGCGATGGTGTTCTTGCGGTCCAGCCGCTCCGACAGCCAGGCCGCGGAGAAGTAGCCGGGGATCTGCGCCAGATAGATGATGATCGAGAATTCGAAGCTCTTGGTGACGGTGATGCCGCGCTGCACGAGCAGCGTGGGGATCCAGGAGAAGAACCCGTAGTACGAGAACGTGATCACGAACCAGATCAGCCAGATGACCGCCGTGCGCCTGGCCATGGCCCTGCTCCACAGGAAGCGCAGGGCGCTGAGCAGGTTCACCTTGGGGGTCTGCGCGGCCGGCGCGGTCGCGGACTCGGGCACCGGCGGGAGCGGCGCTCCGGTGGCGCGCTCGACGCGGCGCTCCAGGTCGGCGACCACCTGCTCGGCCTCGCCCGTACGGCCCTGCTGGAGCAGGTACCTGGGCGACTCGGGCAGCGAGCGGCGCCACCACAGCAGCATGAGGATCGGCAGCGCGGTGATGACCTGCGCGATCCGCCAGCCCTCGTCGAACGTCGGCACCACGAACCGGCCGATCAGCGCCGCCGCCACGAAGCCGAACGAGAAGAACCCGGACAGCGCGCCGACGAACCAGCCGCGCCGATTGGCCGGCACGAACTCCGCCAGGAACGGCGCGATGATCGCGCTCTCGGCGCCGGCGCCGGCTCCGGCCAGCACGCGGGCGCCCAGGAACACCTCATAGTTGGGGGCGAACGCGGCGATCACCGAGAAGACGGCGTAGAAGGCGAGCGCGTACATCATGACCTTCTTGCGCCCGATCCGGTCGCCCAGCAGCCCGGCCGCCGTCGCGCCGAACAGGAACCCGAACGGCGTCGCCGACCCGATGATGCCGAGCTGGCCGTTCGACAGGTCCCAGGCCTCCTGGGCGCTCGGCAGCAGGAAGGCGACGACGGCGGAGTCCATGCCGTCGAAGGTGTAGCCGAGACCGCCGATCAGGAGGAGGAGATAGTGGGGACGGCTCAGCGGGAGCCGGTCCAGACGGGCCAACAAGGTCATCGAACACACCTTTCCCCAGGTAGTGGCCCTGCAGGTCGAATGCGAAGCAACATATAGTGCGTTTCGCTAAAATTGCAATGTTCTTTGCAAATCTGGCTCGACTGGAGCACGTAGCATGTTCCCCGCCGGATGCCCGCGCAGGGCTTCAGAAAGCCGGGCGAGGAGAGGGATGACGGGCACCGACAGCTTCGAGGAATGGCTGCGCGACCGGCTGCCGGCGCGCGGGCTGCGCGGCAAGTCGGCCGCCCTGCTCGAAGTGCTGCTCTCCCAGCCGCGCCGGGCCTCGTTCGGGTCGGCGCAGGAGCTGGCCCAGCTCGCCGGGGTCAACGTGGCCACCGTCACCCGTACGGCGCAGGCCCTCGGCTTCGCCGGCTGGCCCGCCCTCCAGCAGGAGCTGCGCGCCCGCTACCTGTCCTCGCTCAGCGCCGGCCAGGTCGCCGCCGAGCACCGGGGCAGCGGCTCGCCCAGCGCCCGCTCGCTGCGCCGCGACCTCGACAGCCTGGCCCTGCTCAACCGCCGTCTCGACGAGCGCGTGCTGGTGACCATCGCCGAGGCCGTCGCGGCGGCCCGGCGTACGGTGATCGTCGCCGACGGCAGCTACGCCGCCGTCGGCATCGCCCTCGCCCACAACGCCCGCCTGGCCGGCTACCCGGTCACCGCCGTCACCGGGGGAGACGCGGAGCTGGCCAACACCATGGCCGCCAGCGCCGCGGGCGACGTCCTGATCGCGATCAGCTTCTGGCGCCTGTACGAGAGCACCGTCCTGGCCGCCAACGAGGCCCGGGCGCGCGGCGTACGCGTCTTCGCCGTCACCGACGCCGCCAGCCCCGCCCTGGCGGGGGCCGCCGAGGAGGTCGTCATGGTGCCGGCGGAGGGAGAGGCGTTCTTCCCTTCGCTGACGGCCGGCATCGCCGTCGCCCAGGCCCTGGTCACCCAGCTCGCCGCCGTGGACCCGGCGCGTACGGGGGCCTCCATCGAGGCGGCGGAGGCCATGTGGGCGAAGTTCTCCCTCCTCCACCGCCGCCCCAGCACCCCCTCGGGGGACCGCTGACCTACGGGCGTGTCACAACCAGCTGGCCCGCACGCTGGTGGCCACCTCGGCACCTTCGGGCACGGGTGCGGACCGGGTGACGTCGAGCAGCCGCGCCACCGTCTCCACGATCTCCGGCGCCCGATCGCGCAACCCCACCACGTCGGCCTCCGACACCGTGTCGCGAGGCTCGCCGGCCTTGTCCAGCACGTCTTCGAGGTCCGACAGCCGCAGCAGCAGCCATTTCAGCGGCTCCTGCGACAGCCCTTTGTCGAACACCCGCTGCCCCGGCTCCCAGCCGTCCACGCCGGGATGGTGATGCGTGCGATCGAAGCTGCCCGGCTTCCCCGAGACCGACTCCAGCAGGTCCACCCGCCAGATCGGCCGGTCGACGGTGATCGGCCGGGCCGAATAGATCGACCCCTTCAGCTCACCCGTCTCCAGCCGGCGCAGCTCCAGCCGCACGCCGCGCTCGGCCCCCTCCTGCCCCTTCATGGGGTGGGGATCGACGAAGAAGATGTCGCTGACGGCCACGCCGATGCGATCGAAGCCGAAGAGGTAGAGCACGGAAGACCACGTCCTTCGCCGGGTGTGTGGGGCACCGTCTGCTCCTTCAACGTAACACCCCATACCGGGCGATCAAGGGCGGTTGGTAACGCGATGGGCGATTCGCTGGATGACCTTAGGAGTACGTCCCGCCACTGACCGTCACCACGGAGCAAGATCAAGCAGGTTCACGGTCCCTCGGGGCGGGCAAGCTGACGCTCGCGGAAGGGCCGACCGGGCAGGTGCCGCACCGCAAGGAGTCAGCGGGGCGGCAGGTGCTCGTGGGCCCACTGGGAGATCTGCTCCAGGGCCGGCATGAGCGCCTGGCCGGCCTCGGTCAGCTCGTACGACACCGTGACCGGCGGCCCCTCGTCGACCTTGCGGACGATCAGCCCGTCCTTGGTCAGCGCGGACAGCCGGTCGGACAGCACCGAGTCGCTGACTCCTTCGATGGCCCGTGACAGCTCGCGGAACCCGGCGGGCCCCATGCGCAAGCTGGCCAGCACGACGCCGACCCAGCGCTTGCCGAGCAGGGTGAAGGCGCGGGTGAGCGCCTCGTCGCGGCGCATGCAGGCTTCCACGGCGTGAGGTGTCGGTGCCGGCATGCCTCAAAACTAGCAGAAAAACTGCCGCTTTGATTTTCGTAGTGGGTATGGATAACGTAGCTGCATCTCGATACCTAGCGAGGAGATGTGTGATGAGTCAGACCCCCGCGGGCACCCGCCCGTCCGTCGTGGTGCTCGGTGGCGGCTACGGCGGCCACAAGGTGGCCAAGCTGCTCGACGACGTCGCCGACGTGACGCTCGTGGACCCGTCCGACGCCTTCGTGCACAACGTGGCCGCCTGGCGCGCGCTGGTGGAGCCCGAGTGGCTCGACCGGATCTTCCTGCCCTACCGGCGGCTGCTTGAGCACGGCCGGTTCCTGCGTGACAGCGCGGTGGCGGTGGACGGCCGCCGCGTGACGCTGGCCTCGGGGGCCACGCTGGAGCCCGACTACCTGGTGCTGGCCACCGGGTCGGCTCACGCGTTCCCCGCCAAGATGGACACCCCGGACTCGGACCTGGCCAAGGCCCAGGTGCGGGCCGCGCACGACGCGCTCAGGCAGGCGGGACGGGTGCTGCTGGTCGGCGCCGGGCCGGTGGGCCTGGAGCTGGCGGGGGAGATCAAGGCGGCCTTCCCCGGCAAGCACGTCACGCTGGCCGACGTGTCCGACGACATCCTGCCCGGCCCGTTCGAGCCGTCGCTGCGGGACGAGCTGCGCCGCCAGCTCGCCGAGATGGGAGTCGAGCTCAAACTCGGCAGCCCGCTCGTGGAGCTGCCTGCCGCCGAGCCCGCCACGGTGGCGCCCATCGCGATCGCGACCGAGTCGGGGGACAAGCTGGTCGCCGACATGTGGTTCCGCTGCTTCGGCGTGCGGCTGCGGACCGGCTACCTGCGCGGCGAACTGGCCGACGCCCTCGACGAGCGCGGATACGTCCAGGTGGACGAGCTGCTGCGGGTACGCGGGCAGGAGCGGGTGTTCGCGATCGGCGACATCTCCGACGCCGACCGCGACATGGCCGGGCTCGCCGGCCGGCAGGGCGAACTGCTGGCCGCCAACCTGCGCGCGATCATCACCGGCGAGGGAGAGCCGGCCCCGTACGAGCGGCAGCCGCCGGTCATCCTCGTCCCGCTCGGCCCGGAAGGCGGCGCGGGCCAGCTACCCGGTCAGGGCGTGGTCGGCGCCGGCGCCGCCGCCGAGATCAAGGGCCGCGACATGCTCGTCGCCTACGCGAGCGGGGCCTTCGACGTCCAGGACACCACCGCCTGAGCCGGTCATGGCTCGACGAGGCCGGCGCGGATGGCGTAGCGGGTGAGTTCGAGCCGGTCGCGCATGCCCAGCTTCTGCAGGATGTTCGCCCGGTGCCGATCGACCGTCTTCACGCTGATGACCAGCGTCTCCGCGATCTCCTTCGCGGAGTTGCCCTCCGCGATCAGCTTGACGATCTCCTCCTCCCGCGGCGTCAGGATGCTGTCGGGGATGCGCTCACCCTCCCTGTCGCGCTGCAGGTAGTCGCGGATCAGCGCGGTGACCGCCCCCGGATAGAGGAACGGCTCGCCCCGCATGGTGGCCCGGCACGCCTCCAGCAGGTCCTGGTCGGCGACGGACTTGAGCACGTAGCCGGACGCCCCGACCTTGAGCGACTCGAAGAAGTACTGCTCGTTGTCGTACATCGACAGGATCAGGATGCGGATGCCGGGCGCCCGGCGGGAGATCTCCCTGGCCGCCTGCAGCCCGGTCATGCGAGGCATCGCGATGTCGAGGATGGCGAGGTCCGCCTCGCTCTCGTCGGCCGCCGCCACCGCCTCGGCGCCGTCGGCGGCCTCGGCGACCACCTCGAGGTCGGGCTCGGCGTCGAGGATCAGGCGCAGCCCCCGCCGTACGAGGGCGTGGTCGTCGGCCAGCAGGATCCGGGTCTTGTTCACGAGGGTGCGCTCCGATTCGCGGGATCCGGGATGTCCAGGCGCACGCACGTGCCCACGCCTGGCGGGGAGTCGACGCTCAGCCGGGCGCCGATCAGCAGGGCGCGCTCGCGCATGCCGCGGATCCCGGCGCCGTCCTGGCGCGCGCCGCCCTGCCCGTCGTCGGCGATCCGCAGCACGAGCCGGCCGTCCTCGGCCTGCAGCGACAGCTCGGCGTGCTCGGCGTGGGCGTGCCTGGCGATGTTGGTCAGGCTCTCCTGGGCGATCCGGTACAGCACCAGCTCGACGTCGGGGCCGAGCTGCGGCAGGTCGGGCTGGACGGAGCGCAGAACCTTCACGCCGCTCATCTGCGACACGTCCGCGGCCAGGGCGTTGAGCGCGCTGTGCAGCCCGAGGTCCTCCAGGACGCCAGGACGCAGCCGGCGGGCGACCTGGCGGACCTCGTCGAGGCTCGCGCGCACGGTCTCCTGCACGCCGTGCAGCTCCTCCCGCAGGTCGGCGGGCGCGCGGTCCACCACCCGCTTCAGCCCGAGCAGCACCACGGTCAGGCTCTGGCCGATCTCGTCGTGCAGCTCGCGGGCGATGCGCCGCCGCTCGCCCTCCTGCGCCGCGAGGGCGTGCGCGCTGCTCGCGCTGCGCTCGGCCTCCAGCCGGTCGAGCATCGCGTTGAACGTCTCGATCAGGTGGGTCAGGTCGCTGTTGCCTCCGTCGGACAGGCGGTCACCGGTGCGCAGCAGGTCGACCCGCTGCATGAGGGCCGTCAACGCGTCGAGCGGCGCCAGGCTGCGGCGCAGCAGCAGCGCGTTCGCCCCCAGCATCACGGCCAGCCCGATCAGCAGCACCGGCACCTCGGCCAGCACGATCGGTGAGGAAATGGTGGCGGGGGAGAACGCCAGCACCAGCGTGCCTATCGTGAAGACCAGCCCGTTGATCAGCACCAGCCGCCGGAACAGCGCCTGAGCCGGAGTGCGCGGCAGGTGCACCGCCCGCTGCGCCGCCCCGCCGGCCACGCGGTCGTCCATGTCATCAGCCTCTTCGTCCAGGTGCGTCGTCGTCCATCAGGGCTGACCCCCATCCCGTGCCCACGTCTCCATGGTGTATCCCCACGGAGATGGGTGACGGACCCGATGGCCGGCGAACCCTGTCCGCCGCGAGACTTGAGCGGAGCCGGATGGGAGAGATAGCGGATGTCATGCATGCCAGCGATATCGCCGTAAGCCTGCCCACGGTCACCGCCGACGACCCCGTCACCAAGGCGGTCCGCCTCATGGCCCTGGGCCGCATGCCCGGCCTGATCGTGGTGGACGGGCGGGGGCGGCCCGCCAGCGTCCTGCCGGGGACGCAGGTGCTGCGGCTGGCGGTGCCGGGGGCGTACCAGGAGGACCCGGCGCTGTGCCGGACGATCGACGAGGCCCACGCCGACGTGTTCTGGGGGGAACTGGGCGAGCGGACGGTCGGTGACTGCCTGCCCCGGCACCCGGTCACCCCGGCGACCGTCCGCATGGAGGCGACGCTGCTGGAGGTGGCCGCGCTGATGGCGCGGCTGCGCAGCCCGATCGTCGCCGTCGTCGGCCGCGACGGCGTGCTCGCCGGCGCCATCACCCTCGAACGGCTGCTCACCAGTCTGGCCCTGGCCCCCGACGACTGACAGAACCAGGCCCGCCGGGCGTGTGCCGCGCGGCCACGCCCCGACCTTCCGGGCGCGGGCCGCCGGCACCGCCGCGGCGGCTCCTCTATCGCGAAAGGTCATCGCCGTGTTCGCCCTTCACTTTGCGCTGCCGTCATGTCCCGGACGGCTGCTGTGTCGTTACGTGCCCGCTGAACGCGGGCTCTCCGCCGACGGGCAGGCCGGCCCGCCGGGGCAGAACGGATGAGCGCGATACTCGCACTGGCCATCTTCATCGTGGCGTTCTTCTTCATCGCCACGGAGAAGGCCGACAAGGTCAAAGTCGTCCTCATCGCCGCGGGCCTGATGGCCGTGCTCGGCCTGATCCCCGGCGCCGAGGTGTTCTTCTCCGAGCACGAGGGCATCGACTGGAACGTCATCTTCCTGCTGCTCGGGATGATGATCATCGTCGGCGTCATCAAGCAGACGGGCGTCTTCGATTACCTGGCCATCTGGGCGGCCAAACGCTCGAGAGGGCGGCCGTACCGGCTGATGGTCATGCTGATGGGCATCACCGCCGTCGCCTCGCCGTTCCTCGACAACGTCACCACCATCATGCTGGTGGCGCCGGTCACGATCGTGGTGTGCAACCGGCTGCGGATCGCTGCGCAGCCGTACCTGATCGCCGAGGTGCTGGCGTCCAACATCGGTGGCGCGGCCACGCTCATCGGCGACCCGCCCAACATCATCATCGGCAGCCGCGCGGGGCTGACGTTCAACGACTTCCTCGTGCACATGGCGCCGATCGTGGTGGTCATCTTCGCGGTGTTCGTGCTGTTCACGCGGGTGCTGTTCCGCAAGTCGTTCCAGTACAACGCCGAGCACGTCGCCGAGGTGATGGCGCTGCAGGAGCGGCGGGCGATCACCGACATGCGGCTGCTGGTGCGCTGCCTGATCGTGCTGGCCGCGGTGGTGACGGGGTTCGGGCTGCACGCGGTGGTGCACGTCGAGCCGTCGATCGTGGCGCTCGTCGGCGCCGGCGTGATGCTGCTGGTCTCCCGCGCGAACGTCGACGAGGTGCTGCGCGAGGTCGAGTGGCCCACGCTGGTGTTCTTCGCCGGGCTCTTCGTCATGGTGGCGGGGCTCGTGCACACCGGCGTGATCGCGGCCATCGGCACCTGGGCGCTGGACGCCCTGGGCGACGACTACCTGGTCGCCGCGACGGCGCTGCTGTTCGGCTCCAGCGCGCTCGGCGCGTTCTTCGACAACATCCCGTACGTCGCCACGACCGCCCCCATCGTCGAAGGCGTCGTCGACGCCGCGACCGACCCGCAGGCCGGTCAGGCGCTGTGGTGGGCCTTCGCGCTCGGCGCCGACTTCGGCGGCAACGGCACCGCGGTCGCGGCCAGTCCGAACGTGGTCGCCCTCGGCATCGCCGCGCGCAACGGCCACAAGATCACCTTCTGGCAGTTCACCCGGTACGGCATCGTCGTCACCGTGCTGAGCACCGCGCTCGCCTGGCTGTACGTCTGGCTGCGCTACTTCACCTGACCCGGCGCCCCTGGTGTCCTCAGGGATGAATCAGGGGCGATCACCGATGATCTGGCCGGGCGGCAGGGGGCATCGTGGTCCGTATGAACCCCGCAAGCCGCCTGGCCCAGATCTCCTTCACCGCCGGCCCCGCCGCCCTGCTCGCCGGCTGGTTCCTCCTGCGTCCCGTTCACGGCGACACGCAGCCGGGGCTGTGGTGGACGGCGGCGCACCTCGCCTGGTTCGGCGGCTTCCTGATGTTCGGGCTGATGACGCTGGCCATGCGGGGTCTCGCCCAGCCGGTCTCCGGCGGCCGCCGGGTGGTGGTGGAGGCGGCGACCGGGGTCGCGCTGTTCGGCGTGGCGGCCAACCTGACGCAGCTCGTCATCGACCTGCACGCCGGGTTCGTCGCGCCCGACGGGGCCGGGCTGCGGGCGCTGCTGACGCAGGCGCGCGGCTATCCGGGGATCGAGCTGGTCGTCTACACGCCGGGGGCGCAGCTGTTCTTCGGCGCGGTGCTCGCGCTGGCGGCCGTGCTCGCCGTGCTGCGCCGCGTCACCCCGGTCAGCGCCGCCGTCACCGCCGGCGGGGTGGTCCTGCTGGGCGCCGCCACCCTCCAGGAGGGCAAGGCGACGGCGCTGGCCGCCGTCGGCATGGCGGTCATGTGGCTCGGGACGCTGCTCCTGGGCCGGGGGCCGTCCGGCGACGGTCTCCCCGCCGCCACCCCGACCCGGGTCTGACGCGCGGGTCAGCGGGCAAGGGGTGGGCAGACCGGTTCGTACGGGCGGTCCGGCAGGTGACGGTGCCACTCGGCGGCCGTCAGGGTGCGGCCGGCCCGGATGCAGACGGTCTCGGTCAGCGCCTCGACCGTGGTCGGCAGGCGGGTCAGGCGGCCGCCTCTGCCGACGGCCAGCACCTCGGCGGAGCCGGCGGTGAAGGCGACCGAGCGGGCGCTGCCGGTGAGCCCGACCGGCGGGCCGATCCGCCGCCCCTGGCGAACGTCCCACAGACTGAGCGTGTTGTCCTGGGAGGCGTAGGCGAACAGCCGCCCGTCCGGCGAGAGCGCCGCGTCCCACGGCGCGCCCTCCACCCGCATCCAGCCGCCCGCCTGCGCGCCCGTCGCGGTGTCCCAGACGCCGACCTTGCCGGCGAAGTTCACCGCGACCAGGTCGAGCCGGGCGCCGAACCACACGTCGTCGGCCCGCCCAGGCAGCGGCAGCCGGGCGCCGAACGGCGTGTCCGTCTCCAGGTCCACCAGCCGCCGACGGACCGTGTCGAGGCCGACGAGCCGGCCGTCGGCGGTGGCCGTCCAGCCGAGCAGCCGTTCCGGCCGCGGCACCTGCTTGAGCCGTCGCCCGCCGGGCAGCCCCCACAGCGTGAACGTCCGCTCGCCCGCCGTCCACAGGCCCTTCGAGGTGGGCAGCACCGACGCCGCCTCGCTCTCGCCGGCGAACCTCGGGGTGAGCGCGGCCAGCTCCCGCCAGGAGGCGACGTCGCGGACCGTGACGTGGTCGCCGCGCCGGACGGCCAGCAGCCGGTTGTCGGGGCTGAACGCCAGCTCGCTGTCGTAGTCGGCGAAGGCGCCGGTCTCGCGGCGGCGGCCGTTCAGGGTGATCTCGGTGCTGCCGAGCGCGTGCATGGCCACCGTGCGGCCGTCGCCGCTGAGCCGTACGGTGTCCATCGGCTCGTCGGACGGCGGGGCGGGCACGAGCGTCACCACCGTGTCGTCGCTGAGGTAGCGCAGGCCGTCGGGGCCGAACGCGGCGGCCGTCACCGGGTCGGGCGGGCGGCGCTCCAGCAGCAGCGGCTCGCCGGCGCCCGGCCGCCACACCGTGATCTTCGCACCCACGCCCGCGACCAGCTCGCCGTCCTGGCTGAACACCGGGATCGCGTGGTCCTCCCAGCCGTGCAGGACGGCCAGCTCCTCGCGGGTGCGGGTGTCGTACAGGGTCAGGCCGTCGTCGTCGCTGATCGCCACCCTCGTGCCGTCGGGGCTGAACGCGGCGGCGCTGTCGCAGTCGGCGCAGACGCCCGGGTAGCCGGGGCGGCGCTTGCCCGACGGCAGCAGGTAGCGGTCGGGGCCGGCGACCGCGTACCCGCCGTGGGGGTGCACGGCCGGCCGCCGCAGCGCGGGCAGCGGAGTCGTCGTCCCGGTACGCCAGTCGTGGACCTGCGTCCCCTGCCCGATCGTCACCAGCAGCCGGTCCCCGCTGAACGCCACCGACACGTCCACGGCGCCGGGTGCCGCGATCCGCCGCCCGACCGGCCGCCCGGTGGCCACCTCCCAGATCCCGATCCCGGAGTCGTCGGCCACGGCCACCACCTTCCCGTCGCGGCTGACCGCCACCTCCCGCAACCTCCCACTCCCGCCTTGGAGGGTTCCGGCCTGGGCGATGCTCCTGACTCCGGCCTCGGCACCGGAGCCGGGCAGGGTGGTGATGGGAGCGGTGAAGCTCCTCGTGCGCCGGCCGGTGGCGACGTCCCAGACGGTCACCTCGTCCGGGGTGACGCTGATCAGGGAGCGGCCGTCGGAGGTCAGGGTGCGGACGACGTCCGGGCCCGTCGCCGGGTCCCTGAAGGAGGTGGTGGCCGGGTCGGACGCGGCGGCCAGCAGGCTCGACCTGGCCTCGGCGGTGGGGGACAGCTTGCCTGAGGCGGCGGCGAGCAGCATGCCGAGCACCGGGTCGCGGCCCCGTACGGCGTCCGAGGCGGCGGCCAGCCTCGCCGAGTCGGCGGCGTCGCGCTGCCCGGCCAGGGTGGCGCTCTGCCGCCAGGCCAGACCGCCCGCCCCGACGGCGAGGGCGAGCAGGGCGGCCAGGCCCACGGTCAGGAGCCTGACGCGGCGGGAGCGCCGGCGGGTGAGGGTGGCGGAGGAGGCCAGGAAGTCGCGCTCCGCCGGGGTGAGCGTGAGGTGCTTGCGGTCGGCGGCGGCCCAGCGCAGCGCGTCGTCCAGGGTGCTGCCGTGGAACAGGTCGGCGTCCCTGCGGCCGTGCTCCTGCCAGCGGCCGGTCGCCACGATGATGCGGCGGTGCACGGCCAGGCCGTCGCGGTCGGCCTCGATCCACTTGCGCAGCCTGGGCCAGGCGAGCGGGAGCGCGGGGCGCAGCAGGCGTACGGGGTCGCCGCAGGACACCAGGTACGTGAACGCCCTCAGCACCCGGTCCGTGCCGGCGGGCAGCTCCGACCGGCGGGGCGCGCGCAACGCCAGCTCGCCCGCGTCGGTCACCGTCACCAGCCGCAGGAACAACTCGGGCACGAGCAGCCGGTCCTCGGGCGAGAGCGACGCATAGGCGTCCTCGGCGATCACGCCGAGCGCGGGGTCGGTCTTCGCGCCGAACGCGGCCCCGATCCGGCCCCCGTCACCGGCCCCGAGGGCGAGCAGCCGCGCCGTGTCGATGGCGCCTCGTCCGGCGACGGTGTCCTGGCCACGGCGACCGCGATCGGTGGTGCTTCGCATGAGGACGTGGGCAGCGGGGTCGGTGCCGGTCAGGAGGGAGAGCAGGAGGTCGCGGGAGGACGGCCGGAGGTCCGGGTCCTTGGACAGGGCGGCCTTGACCGGGCGGTGCAGGGAGGCGGGCAGCACCGACAGGTCCGGGTCGTGGGTCAGGACCTGGTGCATGATCGCGCCGACCGAGCCGCCGGTGAACGGGTCCTCGCCGGTGGCGGCGTAGAGGACGACGGCGGCCCAGGCGAAGACGTCGGCGGCGGGGCCGGCGCGCAGGCCGGAGAGGACCTCGGGCGCGAGGTAGCCGGGCGTGCCGGTCACGTCGCCGGTGGAGCTGAGCGTCATCTCCCGCGTACGGGCCACGCCGAAGTCGATGACCCGCGGCCCGTCGGGCCCGAGCAGCACGTTGCCCGGCTTGAGGTCGCGGTGCACGACACCGGCGTCGTGCACCGCGGTGAGCGCCGTGGCGATCGCGATGGCCAGGCGGTGCAGGTCGTCGCCGCCGAACGTACGCCCGGCGTCCCGCAGGCTGGGCCCCTCGACGTACGCGCTGACGATGTACGGCCGCGGCCCGTCGAGGTCGGCGTCCAGCACCCGCGCGGTGCAGAACGGCGCGACCCGCCGCGCGGCGGCGGCCTCCTTGGCCAGCCGCTCGCGCAGCCGCGGCGCCCCGGCCGGGTCGCCGCGCAGCACCTTGACGGCGACCCGCGTGCCGTCCTGGTCATAGCCCTCGTAGACGACTCCCTGGCCGCCCTCGCCGAGCCGGCCGGCCAGCCAGTAGCCGCCGAGCCGCTGCGGGTCCCCGTCGATCAGTGGACTGCTCATGCCTGGTTGGACGGCGGTGGTGACGCAGAGGTTGGGTAAAGGTCACACCCTGTGTCCGTTGACCCACACGTTACGCAGCTCGAACCCGGTCACGTCGGTCACCACGTCGGCCTCGGCCATGTTCTCGAACACGCTGTTGCTCACCTTCACGCCCCTGATCGGGTTGCCGGGGTTGCCGATGAGGGTGAACGCCCGGGGCGCGGTCCCGGCCCGCAGCCGGGTGATCTCGATGCCGCCGACGTCGGGGAAGTAGGGCCCGGTGTGCTTGTTCTCGTAGTTGAGCGCGACCTCGATGACCGCGTCGGCGGCCTGCCCGACCTTGACGTCCTTGACGTGAACGTCCCTGACGTAGCCGCCGCGCTCGGGGTTGGCCTTGATGCGGATCGCGCGTTCCAGGTGGGGGCTGCTCATCTCGCAGTTCCAGGCGAACACCCAGCGCACGCCGCCGGTCGTCTCACTGCCGACGGTCACGCCGCCGTTGCCGTCGCGCATGACGCAGCCGGTGACGAGGACGTTGAGGCAGGGCTCGTTCACCCGGCGGCCGTCGGCGTTCTTGCCCGCCTTGAGCGCCACGCAGTCGTCGCCGGTGTCGAACGTGCAGTTCTCGATGAGCACGTCCACGCAGGACTCGGGGTCGCAGCCGTCGTTGTTGGGGCCGCGCGGGCTGTCCACGGTGACGCCGCGGATCGTGACGTTCCTGCACAGGACGGGGTGGATGTTCCACATGGGGGAGTCTTTGACCGTCACGCCCTCGATGAGCACGTTGCGGCAGCGGTAGAGCTGGATGAGGTTGGGACGCAGGTGGTGGCCCTCGCCGAAGACCCGCTCGGCGACCGGCACGCCCTCCTCCGCCAGCTGCGCGAGCAGCCGCTTGTCCGGGCCTTCGGACGGCGGCGGGTCGTTCGACCAGTCCCACCAGTGCGTGGCGTCGGCCTGGCCGTCGATCACGCCCGAGCCGGTGATGGCGACGTTGGTACGGCCGTGGGCGTAGATGAACGGGGAGTAGTTCATCAGCTCGATGCCCTCGTACCGGGTGGCCACGACGGGCAGGTAGTCGGCGGGGTCGCGGCTGAAGCGGATGGTCGCGCCCGCCTCCACGTGCAGCTCGACGTCGTCGGCCAGGTGGATCGCGCCGGTCAGGTACGTCCCCGCCGGCACCAGCACCCGGCCGCCGCCGGCCGCCGCGCACGCCTCGACGGCCCGGCGGAACGCCTCGGTGCACGGGGTGACGCCGTCGCCGGTGGCGCCGTACCGGGTGATGGGGAACGTGCGGGCGGGGAAGCGCGGCGGCCTGATGCGCCGCCTGATGTCGGGCACCCGGCTCCACGCGGTGCCCGTCTCAGTGCCCGTCTCAGTGCCCGTCTCAGTGGCCGCCTCAGTGGCCGCCTCAGTGGGCCCGGCCAGGGCCGGCGTGACGAGTAAGCCGCCGAGCGCGGCGCCCAGGAACGTCCTGCGGGAGTGCTGCATCGATGTCCTCCGGATCGAAGCGGGGGTTCAGCCCTTCACGCCGGTGAGCGTGATGCCCTGGATGAAGGTGCGCTGGGCCAGGAAGAACAGCACGATGACCGGGATGAGGATGACCGTGCTCGCCGCCATCAGCGGCCCGAACTGGGTGGAGTACTGGGTCGAGTAGTAGGTCAGGCCCAGCGACAGCGTGTACATGTCGGAGTCGGACAGGTAGATCAGCGGCCCGAGCAGGTCGCCCCAGGCCGCGAGGAACTGGAACAGCGCGACCGCCGCCAGCGCCGGCTTGGCCAGCGGCAGCACGATCCGCGCGTAGATGCGCAGCTCGCCGGCGCCGTCCACGCGGGCGGCGTCGAGCAGGTCGCGGGGGATGCCGCGGAAGAACTGGCGCAGCAGGAAGACGAACAGCGGCCCGCCGAAGAAGTGCGGCACGATCAGCGGCAGGTACGTGTTCGTCCACCCCATCTCGCGGAACAGCGAGAACAGCGGCACCATCGTCACGTAGAACGGGATCATCATGGTCGCCAGCAGCGCGCCGAAGACGACGTTGCGGCCAGGCCACTCGATGCAGGCCAGCCCGTACGCGATGAACGAGCTCGACAGCACCGCACCGACCATGGAGAACGCGCAGACGACCATGGTGTTGACGAAGTAGCGCACGAACGGGAAGACCTGCAGCCCGTCCAGGTAGTTCGAGAACGTGATCTTGTCGGGGAACCAGACGACGGGGAAGGCGTTGAGCACGTCCACCGTCTTCAGCGAGGCCGTCACCATCCACACGAACGGCAACAGGAACACGATGCTCAGCGTGATCAGGACGGCGTGCTTGGCCATCCCCTGGAGCAGCCGCGGGTACATCATCGGCCTCCGTAGTAGACGCGGCGGCCCACCAGCCGGAACGTGGCGACGGTGAGGGCGGCGACGATCGCGAAGAGCACCCACGCGATCGCCGACGCGTAGCCGACCTTGAAGTATTGGAACGCGTTCTGGTACAGGTACAGGCCCGACACCAGGGTCGAGCCCGCCGGGTTGCCGGTGCCGCCGGTCATGACGTACACCGGCGTGAAGAACTGGAACCCGCCGATCAGCCCCGTGACCAGGGCGAACAGCATGTGCGGGCTGAGGTAGGGCAGCGTGACGTGCCGGAACCTGGCGAGCAGGCCCGCGCCGTCGGTGGCGGCCTGCTCGGTGAGCGCGGCCGGCACGTCCTGGAGCCCGGCGAGCATGATGACCATGAGGTTGCCGACGCCCCACGCGCTCATCACGATCAGCGCCGGCTTGGCCCAGCCGGGGTCGGACAGCCAGCCGGGGCCGGTGATGCCGACCTTGGCCAGGGCGTCGTTGAGCAGGCCGTACTGCGGGTCGAAGATGTACATCCAGAGCACCGCCGAGGCCACCGCGGGCACGATCGTCGGCAGGTAGAACACGGTCCGGTAGACCGGCTGCCCGCGGACGCCGAGGTTCAGCAGCAGCGCCAGGCCGAGCGCCACGACGATGCCGAGCGGCACCGACCACAGCACGATGACCAGCGTGTTCCACAGCGACGACCACCACACCTGGTCGGTCAGCAGGTCGCCGTAGTTGGCCAGGCCGATCCACTCGGGCGGGTTGACCATCGTGTACGACGTGAAGCTGTAGTACAGGGAGGCCAGCACCGGATAGGCGGTGAACCAGAGCAACCCGATGATCGCGGGAGAGGTGAACACCAGCCCCCACAGGACGTTTCTGCGCATGGTCTTACAGCCCCATCTGGTTCTTGAAGCGGGCGGCCTCCCTGCGGGTGTTCTCCTTCACCGTCCGCAGCGCCTCCAGCGCGGAGACCTCGCCGTACACCGCGCGGGCCACGTGGATCTCCAGCTGCTGGCTGAAGTAGTTGGTCTCCGGCAGCGACGGCTTGATGTTGGTCGCGGCGAGCATCGCGTCGTAGGAGGGCCGCAGGATCGGGTCGGCCCGCATCTTCTCCAGCGCGGGCGAGCCGAGGTAGCCGGGCGGGTAGTTCACGGTGTCGAACTCGGCCTGCGTGCCCTCGGGCGTGGCGGCGAACCAGCGCAGGAACTCCCACGCCGCCTCGGGGTTGCGCGCCTCCGACGGGATGAACGCGCCCCACCCGCCGATCCACGTGCCGGTGCCCGGCTTCGAGGCGCCGGGCGGCTGGTACGGCAGCAGCGTGGAGCCGTACGAGAAGTCCGGCACCGCCTCCAGGATCTGGCTGACGCTGCGCGGCCCGAGCGCGGCCATGCCCATGTGCCCGTACCCGAACGGGTTCATCTGCAGGGTCGGCGGCGCGACGTTGAGCCGGTCGGCGCCGCCCAGCGACTTCGCGTAGCGGGCCATCCACTCGACGGCGGCCACGACGTGCTCGTCGTCGGGCGTCACCTGGCCGCTCGCCGGGTCGACGAACTCCCCGCCGAAGGCGAACCCCCAGGTGAAGGCGGCGTTGGCGAACCCGGCCACCTGCCACGGCACGGTCCCGACCCGGGAGGCGCCCGCCCTGCCGACCTGGTTGATGGCCCGGGAGAACTCGTCCACCTCGGAGATCGTGCGCGGCGGCCGCTCGGGGTCGAGCCCGCACTGCTCGAACAGCTTCTTGTTCCAGTAGAAGGGGAAGTTCGGGTCGACGTCCCACTGGAGCTGCCAGACCCGGTCGTCCCACCGCATGCCGCGCCAGACGGCGGGCAGGAAGTCCTTCTCGCCCAGCCCGGCCTGGCGGACGAGGTCGGTGAGGTCGGTCATGATGCCCAGCTCGGCCCACTGCGGCACCTGGAACGGGATCACCTGCGCGAGGTCGGGCGGGTCGCCCGCGGCGATCGAGACCAGCAGCTTCTGCTGCTCGCCCTGGCCGGTCGTGGGCGCGTAGACGACCTCGACGCCGATCTCGTCCTGCACCGACTCGAACCGGGTGGCCAGCTCGACCCAGCCCTGGCCGTCCACGCCGCCGAACAGGTTGTAGAAGACGATGGTGGTGCGCCGGCCGGGGGCGGGCTTCTTGCTGAGGCCCTGCGTGTTCGGCGGCGGGCCGCCGTCCACCACGGTGCAGCCGGTCAGCGCGGCGAGCCCGGCCGCGCCGAGCGTCCTGAGCGCCGCGCGCCTGCTCATGCCCATGCCGCGCCGACCCCCCTGTGCTCGGTCATGCGGTGCTCGCCCACCCGGTACGGCTCCGCCCGCCGCACCGCCGTGTAGAAGTGGTGCAGGCGACCGTCATGGGTCACGACCGCGGGCTTGTGCGCGTACGTGTCGTCCACGCTGCCGGGCGGGCCCACGTCCACGAGGATCTCGGAGCCCTTCTCCCAGGTCCGCAGGTCGCGCGAGACCGCGTACCCCTCGCGGGCGTGCCCGTCGAAGGAGAGCCCGAAGTAGAACATCACCCACCAGTCGCCGTCGCGCAGCACGCACGGGTCGGAGGCGAAGCGCTCGTCGAACGCGCCCTGGCCGCCGTTCGGCACCACCGGCAGCGGGCTGGGGCGTTCCCAGCTCCGGAGGTCGGGCGAGACGGCGTAGCCGATCTGCTCGCGCCAGCCGTCGTAGGTGCGGTTCTTGGCGTTGTAGAAGCAGTAGTAGAGGCCGTCGTGGCGCAGCAGCCACGACTTGTACAGGCCGCCCCGCTCCCACGCCCCGCCGTCCTGCGGCCGCAGCACCGACCCCGTGTCCTTCCACGTACGCAGGTCGTCGCTGACCACGAACCCGATGATCGCCGCGCCCGCCTCCATGCCCGCCTCCGGGTAGGCGTGGTAGGTGCCCACGGCCTGCCCGTCCAGCCAGGTGACCTGCCCGTCCGAGCCGAGCCTGTCGTCGCGCACGATCGAGGTGAGCGCGGCGTTGTAGCGGCGGTAGGGGTGATCGGGGTCGCGGGGGAACACCACCTCGCCCGGCGTCCACGTCGTGAGGTCGCGCGAGCGGCTCAGCGCGGTCTGGTAGCCGGTGCCGTCGAAACCGACGTACGTCATGAGGTACTCGCCGCCGTCGGAGCAGACGAACGGGCAGTCCACGAACAACGCGTCGAACGCGCCGGGCTCGCCCGACGGGCCGATGAGCAGCCGGTCCGACTTGTACGGGGTGCGCAGGCGGCTTGCGTCGTATGGGATCATCGGCCCGGTCATCGGCCCGGTCATCGGCCCGGTCATCGCCGCGCCCCGAACGTCCACCGGCCGGCCGGGACCTCCCAGGCGCGCTCGCCGACGGCCGTGGCGGCATCGGGCGCCCGCGCCGCGCCGAGGTCGGGCAGCCGCACCTCGGCCGTCGAGCCGGGCGGCACCTCGACCTCCAGCTCGTACGCGCCGCCCGCCCGCTGCCAGGCCACGCCGACCTCCCCGTACGGGGTCGCGGTGCGGGCGGTCACGGACGCCAGGTCGCCGGGCGCGGCCGGCGTGATCAGCAGCTTCTGGAACCCGGTCGAGCCCGGCGCCTGCCCGATGCCGCCGAGCCCCCGGTAGAACCAGGCGTCGATGGCGCCCAGCATGTAGTGGTTCTGCGACAGGCCGCGGGTCGGGCCGTCCCACGCCTCGGTGAGCGCGGTGGCGCCGTTGCGCACCTGGTAGCCGTAGCTCGGATGGCTGGTCGAGGTGGCGAACCCGTAGAGCGCGTCGTGCCGGCCCGCCCTGGTCAGCACCTGGTAGAGCGCGGGCAGCGCGACCTCGCCGACCGTGATCTCGCCCGCCCGCACGGCCGCGCTCAGCTCGTCCAGCGCGCCGGGCACCAGCTCGGCCGGGACGACGCCCATGTCCAGCGCGAACACCTGCGAGGCCTGCCCGCCGCCGCCGAACCGCCCGTCCTTGAGGAACGCGCCGGTGAACGCGGCCGAGATCGCGTCCGTCAGCGCCCGGTACCGCTTGGCGTCGTCGTCGCGGCCCAGCACCCCGGCCGCCCGCGCCAGCGTGCCCGCCGCCCGCCAGTAGCCCCACGTGGACACCAGCGGCACCCGCGTGGTGTCGTCCAGGCCGAACCAGTCGCCCAGCCCGTGCCGCAGGATGCCGTCGTCGGCCTTGCCCGTCAGGTAGCCGACGTAGCGGGCCATCGCGTCGTAGTGCCGTTTCAGGGCGGAGGTGTCGCCGTACCAGCGGTACATCTGCCACGGGATGCGCACCATCGCGCCGCCCCAGTTCGGGTCGTCCCTGAAGGCGCCGTCGAAGACGAGGTACTCCGGCGCGATGTCCGGCACCAGGCCCTCGGGGGTCTGCGCCTCGGCGATGGTGACCAGCAGCTCACGCAGGTACGCGGCCACGTCGTAGTTGTAGGCCACCACGTCGAACAGCAGGTGGGTCTGCTCCAGCCAGCCCAGCTTCTCCCGGTGCGGGCAGTCGGTCAGGACGCTGTACATGTTGCCGCGCACCGCGCGGTCGATGATCCGGTGGATGTCGTTGAGCAGCGGGTCGGAGGTCTCGAACCGGCCGATCGCGTCGTTGTCGGCGCGCAGCACCAGCCCCGCCAGCGCCTCGCGGCCCGCCTCCGCGGGCAGGCCCTGCACCTCGACGTAGCGGAAGCCGTCGTAGCGGAAGCTCGGGCGCCAGCGCTGCGGGCCTTCCTTGGTGACGTACGTGTTGAAGATCGGTGCGCCGGTCGTCGGCTTCGACTGGATCACCCGGCCGAACGCGTCGAGCTGGTCGCCCGGCACCAGCCGCAGGTAGCGCCCGGCCGGCAGGTCGAGCCGCAGCTCCGCCCAGCCCGCGATCACCGTGCCCACGTCGAAGACCGGCGTGCCGTCGGTGGCCGTCAGCTTCTCCACCGCCGGCAGCTCCTCGGTGACCCGGATCGGCGGGCAGGCCCGAGCCCGCAGCGTGCCGGTCGCGTCGGGGAGGGCCACCGCGGGCCGCCAGCCGGAGCGGTCCGCGCCGGGGACGTCCCAGCCGGGCGGCTCCAGGCGGGCGTCGTGATCCTCGCCGCCGTACCAGTGGGAGCGGGTCGTCGGGCCCTCGCCGGCGAGCCAGCCGGCGTCCGTGCGGAACCGCTCCTCGCGGCCGTCGGCGTAGCGCACCTCCAGCTGCGCGATCGCCTTCGGCGCCGCCTTCGAGCCGTAGAACTTCATGTAGCGGTCCTGGTGCGGGAACACGTGCGCGATGCCGGGGCCGAGCGCGAGCCCGAGCGCGTTGCGCCCGTCCCGCAGCAGCGCCGTCACGTCGTGCACGGCGTACGCGACCCGCCGGGTGAAGTCCGTGTACGCCGGCTCCAGCACGGCGTCCGTCACCGGGGAGCCGTTCAGCGAGGCCACGTAGACGCCGAGCCCGGCGACGTACAGGCGGGCCCGCGTCACCCGGCCGGACGCGGTGAACTCGCCGGCCAGCAGCGGCAGCGGGCGGCCCTCGCCGACGCGCGGGTCGCCGTCCTCGTCGTACCAGTCGGGGTGGGTGATCCAGGACGCCGTCCAGTCGCCCGGCTCCAGCAGGCCCAGCTCGAAACGGGCCGGCTCGCTCCACTCCGACCAGCGGCCGGCCTCGTCGCGCGTCCTGACCTGCCAGCGCGCGGCGGTCCTGCTCGCCAGCGGCGCGCCGCCGTACACTACGCGCTGGCCGGCGGACTCGACCTCGCCGCTGTCCCACAGGCCGTCCACGCGCACGTGGTAGGCGGTCTGCGTGGCGGCGCCGGTCAGCCGCCAGCTCAGGACGGGACGGGTGGCCTCGATGCCGAGGGGGTCGGTCAGGTCACACGTTCGCAGGTTCGTCGGCAACGGGGACACTCCTCAGGTGATCTTCAACATGTAGGCGGCGGTGGTCGGCGGCACGGGCGGCAGGTCGGCGCGCAGCGCGTCGGGGGCGAGCCGCCAGGAGACGGGGCCGTGCCCCAGCAGCTCGACCCGCTGCGGGCGGCGGCGCAGCAGGCCCGCGGCGGTGCCCAGGCTCGTGATGACCGCGGTCCTGTCCTTCGGCCAGGCGAGCAGCGTGGCGTAGACGGTCTCGCCGCGCCGGGTGAAGCGGATGTCGCCGGGGCCGTAGGCGCGGTCGGCCTCGTTGTAGCCCTCGTAGCCCTTGGTCTCGCCCATCCCGGTCGAGCCCTCGGCGGCGCGCACCCAGGGCGTGGTGCCGTACACGCCCTCGCCGCACACCCGCAGCCACCCGCCCACCCCGGCCAGCAGCTCGCGGGCCCGCTCGTCCACCGTGCCGTCGGCGCGTTGCGGCACGTTCAGCAGCAGGCAGCCGTTCTTGCTCACCACGTCGATCAGGGTGTGGATGACCTGGTGCGCGCTCTTGCGCGGGTGGAACATCGGGTCGTCGTCCGCGCAGTCGAACCACTCGCCGTCGCTGGTGTCGAACTGCCACGGGTACGGCTGCGCGGTGTCGAGCTGGCGGCGCTCGCTGTCGAGCACCACGGCCGTGCGGTCGGCGTCCGGCACGTCCTTGATCGTGACGATGCCGCCGGTCGGGCACGTGTCGTAGTAGTGGGCCAGCAGCTCCAGGCCCGCCGCGCTGACCGGCTCCGACTCCACCACGCTGCCCTCGTCGAACGGCAGCCGCCCGTCGTCCAGGTAGACCAGGTCGGGGCGGTAGCGGTCGAGCGCCTCGCGGACGCGGGCGTAGAAGCGCTCCGCCACCCTCGCCGGCGGCCGGGCGCCCGGCTCGTGCCGCTCCGGGTAGAGCCGCGCCGGGTCGAGGCCCTCCCACCAGGTGCCGGCGCCGTCGGCGGCGGTCAGCCCCCCGTCGTACGGCTCGCCGGTCTCCGGGTCCTCGCCGTGGGCCACGTCGAGCCAGCGCCATGTCCAGTTCTGGTGAAAGCTCATGCCGAACGGCAGGCCGGCCGCCCGCGCGGCGCGCTCCCAGGCGCCCACGATGTCGCGGCGGGGGCCGACGCGGGTGGCGTTCCAGCCGTGCAGCTTCGAGTCCCACAGGTCGAAGTTGTCGCAGTGGGTGGCCAGCGCCACGAAGTAGCGGGCGCCGCTCGTCACGTAGAGGTCGATCAGCTCGTCGGGGTCGAAGCGCTCGGCCCGCCAGCGGGGGAACAGGTCCTTCGCGCCGCCCCCGCCGAAGTGGGCGCGATGGTGTTCGTGCTGCCTGGTGGCCCTCTTGCGTTCCCAGGGCTCTGACCAGGGCTGCATGCCGTAGAGGTGGCGGGCGTACCAGTCGCCTGAGCGGCCTGCCGACTGCGGGCCCCAGTGCGACCAGATGCCGAACTTCGCCTCGCTGAACCACTCGGGGATCCGGTGGGTGCGCAACGACTCCCAGTCAGGTCTGAATCGGGTCATCTCACCACTCGCACGTCGAAGGGCGCCAGGCGCAGGGGGCCGGGCGGCAGCGGTTCGCGGGAGCCGGTGACCTCGGTCGCCTGGGCGGTGAGGGTCACGGTGCTCGCGCGATCGGACCAGTTGTGGACGAACCACAGGCGCTCGCCCCGGACGTTGACCGCCGACCGGACGGTGACCCGCGGCTCGCCCGCCACCACCAGCGGCTTCGCGCCGAGGCCCGCGCCCGCCCGGCCCCCAACCGCGCTCGCCCGGCCTCCAGCCGCGTCCGTCCGGCTCAGGCCCGCGCTCGCCTGGCGGAACAGCTCGGCGGTCATGGCGCGGCCCGGGAGGGTGCCGACGTAGGTGACGGTGCCGGCGCCGACGCGGTTGCGGGTGATGGCGGGCCAGCGGCCGTAGTGGTGGTGGTCGTAGCGGGCCAGCACCTCGGCGCCCTCGGGCTCCAGCGCGTCCGCCCAGTGCCTGGCCACGTCCTGGACGCCGAGCCCGTGCAGGGGAAGCGGGTCCAGCAGCGTGGCGAACTCCAGGTACCGCACGCCGGCCGGCTCACGCAGCGGGCCGGGCGCGATCTCGGTACGGGCCCGCGCCTCCTCGTCGGCGTACCCGGTGAGGAACGTCAGGATGAGGTGGCCGCCGCCCTCGACGTACGAGGTCAGGGCCTCGGCGACGGCGTCGGGCAGGCAGTGGAAGGCGGGCGCCACGACGATGGGCAAACGATTGACCAATGCGGGTGGGACGAAGGCGGCTTGCAGGCCCGCGTCCGAGGCGCCCCGGTAGAACGTGGCCACGATCCGCTCGTAGGCGTCCTTGTCCGGGTTGCGCCCGTCCAGCGTGAGCGGCGGCTGGAAGGACAGCGCCCACTTGCTCTCGTGCGAGTAGAGGAACCCGACGTCGGCGTCCGGCGTCAGCCCCGCCACGTCGCCGGCCGCCCGCTCCAGCTCCGCGCCGAGCGCCGCGACCTCGCGGTAGACCCGGCCCGGCTCCAGCGCGTGGCCGAGGATGCCGCCCCAGTGCGTCTCCGCGCCGTACGGCAACGTGTGCCAGTGCCAGTACGAGATCATCTCCGCCCCGCGCGCCACCAGGGCCCACGCCGCCTGGCGGAGCTGCCCGTCGTACGGGGTGAGGTTGAGCTGGGAGCCGGCGATCGACGTGGCGTTCGTCTCGGTCACCCAGAAGCGGCGGCCCTGGGAGGCGTACATGCGGTCGGCCGCCTGGAACAGGCCCTCCGGGGTGGTGCTGAACCAGGTGACCTCGATCGGCGCGTCACCGGGGTCCAGGACGAGGTGGTCCTGGGGCAGGTAGTAGGCGTTTCCGCTGGTCACCGTCAGGTGTTCGGAGAGCTGGACGTCGTGCAGCGCCGGCCGCTGGTAGGCCAGGCACGTGGTCAGCTCGCGGTCCTCCGGCACCAGCTCGCGCACCAGGCCCGCCTGCCAGGCGATGAACGCGGTGGTCAGCTCGGCCTGGAAGCGCCGCCAGGCCAGGTCGTAGGAGGGGGTGGTGTTGCCGGCGGGCGGCCACAGCTCGTCCCAGTCGCCGATCCGGTGCGACCAGTACGTCAGGCCCCACTCCTCGTTGAGCCGGTCGGCGTCGCCGTACCGGTCGGCCAGCCACGCCTTGAACCGCTCGAACACCGGCTCGTTGTGGATCAGGTGCAGGCCGGGCTCGTTGTCGAGCTGGACGCCGAGCACGGCGGGATGGCCGCCGTGGTGGCCGATGACCTGGCGGATGACGCGTTCGGCGTACCGCAGGAAGGTGGGGGAGGTGAAGTCGATCTCCTGGCGCGCGCCCCACGGCACGCGGCGGCCGTCGGCGCGCTCGATCGCCAGCTCGGGGTGCTTGCGCTGCAACCACGGCGGGATGGCGTAGGTGGGGGTGCCGAGCAGCACCTTCATGCCGTGCTCGTGCGCGCCGTCGAGGACGGGCGTCAGCCAGTCGAGGTCGAAGACACCGTCGCGCGGCTCCCAGGTGGACCAGACGGACTCGCCGACGCGGATCGTGTCGATCTTCGCCTGGGCCATGAGATCGAGGTCGCGCCGCAGATCGGGGGCCCGCTGGTACTCCCAGTAGTACGCGGTGCCGAGGCGGACGTGGGTCGGACTCTTCGGGGGTGAAGGCGTCATGGAGTTACCCAATGATCTTAAAACGATTTACCAGATAGTATATTTATTCATGCCATTATGTCAATGCATAGAAGGTCTGGTGTCGTCGGGGCTGGGCTACTAGGGTTAAAACGTTTTGTCTCACCCCTCCGGAGGGACGTACGTGATCGCCGACTTCGACGCCGACTTCCACGCCGACTTCCACGCTGACTTCCCTGGGGACTTCCACGGGGACCCAGGACCAGGCACCGGAAGGCGGGCGCCCCGGGCGGACTTCGTCTCCGACGCCCCCAGGCTCTCACTGAACGGGCAATGGCGCTTCCTGCTCTCCGGCACCGCCGCGGGCACCGGCACCGGCCTCCCCGACCCCGCCCTGGACGACAGCGGCTGGGAGCGCATCACGGTGCCGTCGCACTGGGTGCTGGAAGGCCATGGCCGGCCCCTCTACACCAACACCGCCTACCCGTTCCCGATCGACCCGCCGTACCTGCCGGACGACAACCCCACCGGCGACTACCGCCTGCGCTTCGACCTGCCCGCCGGCTGGCCGGCGGCGCGGGACGTGCTGCGCTTCCAGGGCGTCGACTCCTGCGGCACGGTCTGGCTGAACGGCGAGCTGCTCGGCCACTCCAAGGGCAGCAGGCTGCCGTTCGAGTTCGACGTCACCGGGCGGCTGCGCGAGCGCGGCAACGTGCTGGCCGTCCGCGTGCACCGCTGGTCGTCCGGCAGCTACCTCGAAGACCAGGACATGTGGTGGCTGCCCGGCATCTTCCGCGACGTCGAGCTGCTGTCACGGCCCGAAGGCGGCATCGACGACTTCACCGTGCACGCCTCCTACCGCGACGGCGCCGGCACCCTGCTCGTCACCGCCGACGCCCCAGGACTGGTCGAGCTGCCCGCGCTCGGCCTCGCCATCCCCACCGGCGAACAGGTCACCGTCCCCGGCGTGCGCCCGTGGAGCGCCGAGGACCCCCACCTCTACCGCGGCACGCTCACCGCCGTGGGCGAGACCATCGACCTCGCCGTCGGTTTCAGGACCGTCGAGATCGCCGGCGGGCGGCTGCTCGTCAACGGCAGGCCCATCCTCATGCGCGGCGTCAACCGGCACGAACACGACCCCGACCGCGGCCGCTCGCTCGACCGTGCCACCATGATCCGCGACATCGAGCTGATGAAGCGGCACAACGTCAACGCCGTCCGCACCTCCCACTACCCGCCGCACCCCGAGTTCCTGCGGCTGTGCGACGAGTACGGCCTGTGGGTCGTGGACGAGTGCGACATCGAGACGCACGGCTTCATCTACGCCGGCTGGGAGGGCAACCCGCCCGCCGAGCCCATGTGGCGCGACGCCCTGCTCGACCGGGCCCGTCGCATGGTCGAGCGCGACAAGAACCACCCCAGCGTCATCATCTGGTCGCTGGGCAACGAGAGCGGCAGCGGCGCCGCGTTCGGCGACATCGAGGAGTGGATCCGCGAGCGCGACCCCACCAGGCCGCTGCACTACGAGCGCGACCCCTCCTACCGGCACTCCGACTTCTACAGCCTCATGTATCCGGCCCAGGACACCCTGGAGCGCATCGGGCAGCGCGAGGAGGAGACGCCCGCCGGCGTCGAGCCTGGCTCACCGGACGACGTGCGGCGGCGCGAGCTGCCGTTCCTGCTCTGCGAGTACGCGCACGCCATGGGCAACGGGCCCGGGTCGCTGGTGGACTACCAGCGGATCCTGGAGTCGTACGAGCGGTTCTGCGGCGCGTTCGTGTGGGAGTGGATCGACCACGGACTGGCGGGGCGCGACGCGCTCGGCCGCCGCTACTACCGGCACGGCGGCGACATCGACGCCAGCCCCAACGGCGAGCGCTTCTGCCTCGACGGCCTGCTCTTCCCCGACCGCACGCCGTCCCCTGGCTTGCTGGAGCTGAGCAAGGCCATCGAGCCGGTGGCGATGGAGGTCGCCGGCGGCGAGCTGGTCGTCACCAGCAAGTACGACTTCGCCGCGCTCGATCACCTGGCCTTCCGATGGTTCGTCGAGAGCGACGGGGTGCGCGGCGCTTCCGGGACGCTTTCCGTGCCGCACTGCCCGGCCCGCTCGTCCGTACGGGTCCCGCTGCCTTCGGCCGAGGCCGGCGGGGAGGGCGAGACCTGGCTCACGGTGGAGGCGGTCCTGGCCGAGGCGAACAGGTGGGCACCGGCCGGCCACGTGATCGCCTTCACCCAGACCCACCTGGGCACCACCACCCGCCGGCGCCCTGCCCCTGCCCCCGCCCCTGCCCCCGCCGCGCCGCCGGCTGTCGGCGGGCGCGCGGGGGAGGTGCGGTTGGGGGCGGCGGTGTTCGACGGCAGGACCGGCCGCCTGGCCCGGCTCGGCGACGTCGAGCTGGACGGACCCGTCCTCGACGTGTGGCGCGCCCCCATCGAGAACGACCACGGCCTGGGCGGCGCCAACGCGCTGGCCGCCGACTGGGAGGCCGTCGGCATCGACAGGTTCCTGCACCGCACCGCCGCCTTGGAACGCCCTGACGAACGCACCCTGGTCGTCCGAGGCCGCAGCGGCCCCGCCACCCGCACCCTGGGCTTCCGCACCACGTACACGTACCGGCTGCACGACGACGGCACCCTCCACCTGCGGATCGACGCCGACCCCGTGGGCGACTGGGACGACACCGCCTACGGCCACCTGACGGTGACGCCGCCCCGCATGGGCACGAGGTTCGCGCTGCCCGGCGGCTACACCGATGTCACCTGGTTCGGGCTGGGGCCCGGCGAGTCGTACGCCGACAGCCGCGCCGCCGCCCGCGTCGGCCGGTTCCGCAGCTCCATCGACGCGCTGCAGACCCCGTACGTCGTCCCCCAGGAGAACGGCAACCACGTCGGGACCCGCTGGCTGGAGGTGTCCGGCGACGGCCTGCCCACCCTGCGCGTGGACGGCGAGCCGCACGTCGACTTCACCGCCCGCCGCTGGACCGGCGAGGCACTGCGGGCCGCCCGCCACCCGCACGACCTCACCGACTCCGGTCGCGTGTGGCTCAACCTCGACCACGGCCAGCAGGGCATCGGCAGCGCGTCGTGCGGGCCCGCGCTGCCCGAGCGGTACCGGCTCAAGGTCCGCCCCTACACCTGGTCGATGACGCTGGCCGCGGTGCGCCCCTGAGAGGAATGACATGACGTTCGACTTCCGTCCGTGGCTCTACTGGGACCACGCCACCGACGACGACCGCCGCGCCCAGGAGGCCCACGTCGCCGGGCTGCGCTCGGAGATCGGGCTGGAGGCGGCGGGCAAGGTGTACATCTCGCCGCTGGCCGCCGTGCACACCGAACGGCTGCGCATGGGCGACTTCTGCTACCTCGCCGCGCACGCGTACGTCACCGGCGACGTCTCCATGGGCCGCGACTGCACCGTCAACCCGTACGCCGTCGTCCGTGGCACGATCTCGCTGGGTGACGCCGTACGGATCGGCGCCCACACCTCCTTGCTCGGCTTCAACCACGGCACCGCGCCGGACCGTGAGGTCTTCCGCCAGCCCATCACCAGCGAGGGCATCCGCATCGGCGACGACGTGTGGATCGGCTCGAACGTCGTCATCCTCGACGGCGTCACGATCGGCGACCACGCCGTCATCGGCGCCGGCTCGGTCGTCACCAAGGACGTACCGGCCTGGGCCATGGTCGCCGGCAACCCGGCCCGCGCGATCCGCGACCGCCGCACCCCCCGCGACCGGCAACCGCGCCCTGTCGCGCCGAGCGACCGGCAGGGACGGTCCGCCGGGCCGCGTGACCTGGAAGGACGGCTGGTCGCGTTCGCTGAGCGGGCCAGGGAGCAGGCGCACGACGTGCTGGCCCGCTGCTGGACCGGCGAGCGCTACGTGGACCGCCCCGGCGCCGAGCCCACCGTGCGGGCCTGGGCCGACGCCGTCGAGATCGCCGACCTGCTGCTCGGCGGCCCGCCACCCACCCCCGCCCGCGACGAGATCATCGCCTTCCTCCGCGACCGCCAGGACCCCGCCACCGGCCTCGTCCCGGAAATCGGCGCCCCCGGCTCCCCAGAGGCGGTCACCAGCGGGACGGGGCCCGTGGGCGGGGGCGATCTGGAGCTTGAGGGCATCACCGCGTACCACATCCTGTCCGTGGGCTACGCGCTCGACCTGCTCGGCACCCGCTTCCGCCACCCGATCAGAGCCATCTCCGAGCTGCCGCCCGCCGACCTCATCGCGCTGCTCGACGGCCTCGACTGGGCGCGCGGCGCCTGGACGGCCGGCTCGGTCGTGGACGCCGTCGGCACCGGCCTCCACCGCAACCTCACCGACTTCGGGCTGACCGGCCCCCAACTGGAGACCCTGTACGGCTGGCTGCTCACCCGGTGCAGGCCGACGCACGGGATGTGGGGCGAGCCCGACTCCGGCGCGGGCCGGCTGCACGTGGTCAACGGCTTCTACCGGCTCACGCGCGGGACGTACGCGCAGTTCGGGCTGCCGCTGCCGTACCCCGAAAGGGCCGTGGACACCGTGCTCGCCCACGCTCGCGACCCCCGCTACTTCGGCCCTGACACCGGCAACGCCTGCAACGTCCTCGACGTCATCCACCCGCTCTGGCTGACCGGCCGCCAGACGGGCCACCGGCGCGCGGAGGGCGAGTCCTGGGCCAGGGACCACCTGAACCGTGCCTTGGGCGGCTGGCAGGACGGCGCCGGCCTCAGCTTCGCCCTCACCACCGGCACCGGCCCCACCCGCACCCCCGGCCTGCAAGGCACGGAGATGTGGCTCGCCATCATCTGGCTGCTCGCCGACCACCTCGGACTCTCCGACACCCTCGGCTACCGCCCCCGGGGCGTCCACCGCCCAGAACCCGCCACGACCTACCCGACGTAACGGCTCCGGGACATGCCGGCCCCGCCCGGCCCCGCCCGGCCCCGGCCGGCGCGGGGCTGCGTCGCGGGTCAGGAGGGGCGCAGGGCGCGGAGGTCCACTGCGGTGGCCATGGCGCGGTGGCCGGCTGTGCTGGGGTGGAGGTGGTCGCCGCTGTCATAGGCCGGCAGGAGGCGGGTCGGGTGGGCGGGGTCGCGGAGCACGGCGTCGAAGTCGGCCAGAGGGCCGAAGCCGGTCCGGGCGTCGCACGCGGTCAAGGCGCCGAAGCCGGTCAGGGGGCTGGAGCGGGGCGGGGCGTCGGGGTCGGTCAGGAGGCTGGAGCGGGGCGGGGCGTCGGGGTCGGCCGGGGCGTTGGACATGTGGCTTCGGCGGAGGAAGGTGTTCACCTCCTGACGGACCTGTTCTCTGGCCGGTGTGTGGTATTCCGCGCCCTCGAACGGGGTGAGCGTTCCGATGACCAGGTGCACTCCGGCGGCGCGGGCCGCTGCCGCCATGCGTTGGTAGGCGGCGATGAGGTGCTCTGCTCGCGCCCCCGCGCCGACGTCGTTGATGCCGGCCTGGACGATCACCGTGGTGATGCCGGGCTTGGGCAGGACCTCCGCGGTCAGGCGGGTCTCTGCTGGGCGGCCGGTTCCTGCCCTGAGAACCTTTCCGCCTGAGATGCCCTCGTTCACGATGGCGAGTCCCAGGAAGTCGGGCCACGCTTGTCCGGTCTCCGAGCCGACCCCGACCGTGATCGAGTCGCCCAGCGCGGCGACAACCCCCGCCGGCGCCGCGGGGACGACGGTCAGGGCCTCCAGCCAGTGCCAGACCGTCGCCCCCTCGATGAAGGCGTCCCCGCGCTCGTTTCCGGCATGGTCACCGGGCACCGACCGGTAGCAGGGCGCCCCCGGTCCACGTCCGTCCAGGGGCAGCATGGCGCGGTTGCGGCCGGTCAGGGTGCCGCTGGGGCCGCGTAGGTACAGGCTGACGGCGAGCAGGTGCCCGGCGCGTACCGAGCCGGGGAGTGGGTCGCTGACGGCTGTCGTTCCGGGTGCCAGGGTGACCTCGGGGGTGCCGGCGAAGGTCGCCCTGCGGTTCGAGCCCGCCTCAAGGGCCGGTCCGCTGCTCGGGACGCCGACGCGGACGTGGCCGAAGCGCAGCGGGTGGGTGCCGTAGGCGTTGGTGAGGTGGAGGCGCAGGTCGGTTCCGCTCACGGCGGGGCGGACGATGTTGCGGATCGTGATCTCGTGCAGGTCTCCGGCGAGGATCTCGGCGGCGGCCGACCAGGCCGTCACCATGTCCATTCGGTGGTGGGCCGGTTCAGGTCGTACGGGCGGCGTGGGGCGGTCGGGTGGACCTTGCGGGCGCTGTACATGGGGCGGGCCGTGCCCTCGGGGCTGATGCCGGTCACGTCGTCGCCCCGCCACCGCACCTGGTACTCGCGTCCCGCCGCCACCTCCGTGCTGGTCCGCTCGGGGACGGGGAACGTGACGGTGACGCGTTCGCCCCGGCGCGGGGCGGGGATCGACAGGTAGCCGTCGGGGGCCCAGGCTCCGGTGCGGGTGCCGTCGAAGTCGCCGGCGGGGCGTGTGACGCGGACCTTGGCGTAGCCGGCCCAGTCGGGGATGCGGACGCGCAGCTCGCGCAGGTCCTCGTGCACGTCCAGGTCCACCCGGCCCTCGTGGGGCAGGTGGCTGAGCACGGTGACCTGGCGGGTGGCCCGGTTGAGCAGCAGGTTGACGCGGGTGACCCGGTCGTCGGCGGCGACGACGTTGTTCCAGCCCCAGAACAGCCCGCGCACCCCGGAGCCCACGCAGCACGCCTGTACGTCGGCGGTGTGCCCGCGGCCCAGCTCGACGTCGCAGACGAAGTCGTTGGGCGCGCCGTACCCGGCGAAGGCGCCGAGGACGCGCTCGCCCACCCGTACGTGCGTCGTCCAGCCGGGCTCGTCACCCGAGGCGTCGGGCGCGGACTCGACCCAGCTCAGGTCGAGCAACTGCGACTCCACCAGGTGGTTGCGCAGGAACCGCTCGACGACGCCCCAATAAGCGGTGTGCCCGGCGCGGGCCAGCGTGGCGCCGAGGCCGATGAGGTCCACCAGGGAGCAGCTCTCGTGCTCGTAGCGCTGGTCGGCCAGGTCGCCCGGTGTCCAGCCGAACGCGGTGGCCTGCCCGAGCGCCCAGTCGTACGAGCGGCGCACGAACGCGGTCAGCTCGTGGTCGGAGGTGTGCAGGGCGTACCGGGCGAGTCCTTCGAGGGTGCCGAGCCGGGTGTGGAAGTGCCCGCTGCGGTACGCGCGGGCCGGGTTGAAGCTGCCGTCCTCGTGGTAGACGCCGCTCTTGTCGACGATCAGCCGCGCGAACCACCCGCACAGCTCAAGGGCCTCCTCGTTGCCGGTGGCCTGGTGGTAGCGCAGCAGCGGCATGATGAGCCGGCCGCTGAACGAGGCGGGGTCGGGCGCGAGGTGCAGCGCGATCGCGTTGGGCGATGGCCAGCCGTCCGGCGTGTACTCCGAGGCCGGGTAGAACCAGACGTCCCGCTCCTTGACGGCGATGCGCTTGAGCGCGGCCACGTGCCCGTCGGCCAGCCTCCTGACCTCGGGGTCGCCGTCGGACAGGTAGGAGGTGGTCAGCGAGAGCAGCACGGCCCGCTGGTCGATGAGGTTGGCGTGGGCGGGCCAGCCGGCCTCGGGGCGGGCCTGGCGGTAGCTGAGCCCGTCGGGGCCGAAGAAGCCGGCCAGCCGACGCCGGTAACCGTCCTCGACCTCCCGCCACGTGTCCTTGCCCGTCATGTGCCTGGCCAGCACGCACGCGTCGAGCAGCCGCCCGTGGCTGGAGCCCCAGTCCCAGTCGCCGTGCCGCAGCACCGCGGGGCGGGCCAGCAGGTCGGCGCTGAAGTACGGGATGCCGTCCATGCCGGTGTCCGGCAGCCCGGCCACGGCGTTCATCGCCAGCTCGGCCCGCTCTTCGAGCACGACCGTGTCGGGTATCTCAGCCATCGTTCCCCTTATAAATATTCACTACCGCATAAATCTTGCTCTCCAGCCTCCGCCGCCTCTCCTGTGGCGTCAAGGTGAGCATAGATATTCGTATCTTGTTGGATATATAAACCGTGAGGCAGGATGTCCGCATGAGCGATGATTCGGTGGTACGACCCCGCCCGGAAGCCGCCGTGACCCTGCGACCCGCGCCCGGCATGCGGATCGAAGGCGGTTTCTGGGTAGCACGGCAGCGGGTCAACCGCGAGGTCACCATTCCCCTGGGCGGCGTGCGCATCCGCGAATCCGGCGCCTTCGCCAATCTCGAACAGGCCGCACGCGGCGGCGGGCAGCATCACGGCAAGGTCTTCGCCGACTCCGACGTCTACAAGTGGCTCGAAGCCCTCGCCTGGGAGCGCGGCAGGGCCGAGTCGGCCGAGCTGGCGGGCGCGTACGAGGAGGCGTCCGCACTCGTCGCCGCCGCCCAGGCCCCCGACGGCTACCTGCACACCCACACCCAGCTCACCGGCCGCCCGCGCTACAGCGACATGGCGTCCAGCCACGAGCTCTACTGCGCGGGCCACCTCATGCAGGCCGCCGTCGCCGGCCGCCGCGCCATCGGCGACGAGCGCCTGCTCGGCGTCGCGGGCCGGGTCGCCGACCACCTCGTCAAGGACCTGCCGCCCGACGCGCTCGACGGGCATCCGCAGATCGAGACCGCGCTGGCCGAGCTCTACCGCGAGACCGGCGTGCGCGCCTACCTCGACCTGGCCGCCCGCATGATCGACGGCAGGGGGCACGAGACGCTGCCGCTCAAGGGGCACCACGGGCCCGGCATCCGCCAGGACCGCGTCCCGCTGCGCGCCGCCACCACCGTCGAGGGGCACGCCGTCCGGGCGATGTACCTCGCCGCGGGCGCCGCCGACGTCGCCGCCGAGACCGGCGACCGCGAGCTGCTCGCCGCGCTCGCGACGCAGTGGCGTGACATGGTGGCGACCAAGACGTACCTGACCGGCGGGCTCGGCTCCGTCTGGTACGGCGAGCAGTTCGGCGGCCCCCACGAGCTGACCCCGGAGACCGCGTACTGCGAGACGTGCGCCGCCGTCGGCAGCGTCCAGTGGGCGTACCGGATGCTCCTCGCCACCGGCGAGTCCGCCTACGCCGACCTCATGGAACGCACCCTCTACAACGCCGTCCTCCCCGGCGTCTCGCTCTCCGGCGACCGCTTCTTCTACGTCAACGCGCTGCGCGTGCGCGCGGGGGCGAACCCCGACGACCGCCGCGCCGCCGCCCGCGGCCGCCAGGACTGGTACGGCACCGCCTGCTGCCCGCCCAACGTCATGCGCCTGCTGTCCTCGCTCGACCGCTACCTCGCCACCCGCGACGACGGCGGCGTCCAGCTCCACCTGTACGCCCCTGGCACGCTCAGGGCCGGCGACGTGGTGCTGCGGGTCGAGACCGGCTACCCGTGGGACGGCCGGGTGGAGATCACCGTGGCCGAGGCACCGGACACCCCGTGGACGCTCGCCGCCCGCATCCCGTCGTGGGCCGACGGCGCCAGCGTGGACGGCCTGTCGGGCACCGGGCTCCCCGCGCGGCCCGGCTCCTACTACCGCGCCCGCCGCGTCTGGCGGCCCGGCGACCGCATCGTGCTCGACCTCGCCATCCGCCCCCGCCTGACCGCCGCCGTGCCCCGGCTCGACGTGGCCCGCGGCCAGGTCGCGGTGGAACGCGGGCCGCTCGTCTACTGCCTGGAGCAGGCCGACCACCCGGGCGCCGGCGTGGACGACCTGTGCCTGGAGGGCGGGCTGTCCGACGGGCTGTCCGATGGGGGCCCGATCACCGGCCTGCCCGCCGAGGTGGTGCCGGTCCACGCGCGCGGCCGGGCCCACGTGCACGGGAAGGAGGACGGCGGCTACCCCTACCGCACCGCCGCCGCGCCTCTTGAGCCCGAGCACGTGGGCCCGGTCGACCTGACCTTCGTCCCCTACTACGCCTGGGCCAACCGCACCCCGGGCGCCATGACGATCTGGACGCCGATGCACTGACCACCGGGTGAGACTCTCTAGGGGGTCTCACCCACGGTCACTCCGGTCACCGACAGCCCCTCGACGTCGCTCACCACGTCCGCCCGCAGCACCCGCGCGAACGAGCTGTCCCTGATCGTGATGTCGCGCAGCGGCTGCTCGGGATAGCCGCGCAGCAGGTACGCGCTGCGCGTCCTGTCGCTGCGCAGCCCCGACACCCGCACGTTGCGGATCGGGGGCGGGTCGTCGCCGTTGTGCCCGTCGCCGTGGTAGAGGTCGATGGAGACGGCCTCCTTGGTCAGCTCGCTGATCGTGACGTCCTTGACGAAGACGTTCTCCACGAAGCCGCCGCGCACCGAGTTCGTCTTGACGTACAGGCCGAAGTACAGCCCGGGGCCGCCCCAGCGGCAGCGGCGCACGAACACGTTGCGGACGCCGCCGGTCGTGTCGGTGCCGATGGCGACGGAGCCGTACCGGTAGCGCATGTCGCAGTCCTCGATCAGCACGTTCTCGCACGGCACCCCGACCCGGCGCCCGTCGGGGCCCCGGCCCGCCTTGATGGCGATGCAGTCGTCGCCGACGTCGAACACGCAGCCGGAGATGACGACGTCGCGGCACGACTCGGGGTCGCAGCCGTCGTTGTTGGGGCCGCGCGAGTGGATCGTCACGTTCCTGACCAGCACGTTCTCGCAGCGCACCGGGTGGATCTCCCACATGGGGGAGCGCACGACGCGCACGCCCTCGACGAGCACGTTGCGGCACAGGTACGGCTGGATCATGTTCGGCCGCAGGTAGTGCCCGGCCCCGAAGACCCGCTCCTCGACGGGCACGCCGCCGGCCGCCATGCGCTGCAGCGCCGCCCAGTCCTCGGTCTCCTCCGGCGTGCCGGGCCGCCAGCCGAACTCCGGCGTGCCCACCCACGGCCACCAGTGCTCGGGCCCCGCCGAGCCGTCGAGCGTGCCGCGGCCGGTGATCGCGATGTTCTCCTGGCCGTAGGCGTAGATGAAGGGGGAGTAGTTGTAGCACTCGACGGCCGAGAAGCGGGTGTGGACGGCCGGCAGGTAGTCGGCGGGGTCGGTGGAGAAAAGGATCACCGCCCCCTCCTCGACGTGCAGGTCCACGTTGCTGAGCAGGTGGATGGCACCCGTCGGGTACGTCCCGGGCGGCACCCGCACGTGGCCGCCGCCCGCCTCGTGGCAGGCGCCGATCGCCGCGCGGAACGCCTCCGTCCAGGTGTCACCGCTCTGGTACGCGGTCACGTCGAACCATCGGTCGGGGAACTCCGGCGGGCGCACCCGCTCGCGCAGCTCGTCGGCGTACCGCCAGGCGTCCGCCTCGCTCTGGAACTCGCTCGGGAACTCGCTCATGCCACCTTCCTCATGCGCAGCGCGTGATAGAGCGGCAGCGCGATCACCCAGGACGGGTTCCACGTGTTCGCCTCGCCCGTACGCTGCCAGTTGGTCTGGAAGAACCCCTCACCCTGCTCGCCCGGCGTGGCGAACCCCCAGTCGCCGGGCTTCCTGCAGACGCCCTGGCCCATGGCGTGCAGGATCCGCACCGCCCGCTCGGCGTAGCGCGGCCGGCCGGTCGTCCTGCCGAACTCCAGCAGCTCCGACGTCGGGAAGAACACGTCGAGGTGGTGGTTCTGCACACTCACCGCCGGCCAGCCGGCCGCCTTGAACCCGCGCCTGGCGAACGTGCTGTCCGCGGCGAACTCGGGCGACCACGCGTACACGAACGTCAGCAGCCAGTCGGCCGCCGCCTCCGCCCACTCCGCGTGGCGCGCGTCGCCGGTGAGCCGGTGCAGCTCGTACGCCGCCAGGAAGAAGTACATCCCGGCCTCCTTGTCCTCGCCGGAGGCGTCAAGGGTGGCGTGCGCGAACGGCCGCTCGTACGTCGCCGCGTGCACCCGGTGGTAGCAGGCCAGCACCTCCTCGGCGCGCAGCAGCCACATCCGCTCCCCGCTCAGCCGGTACGCCCCCAGCATCGCCGGCACGCAGGTCACTCCCGCCGCGCTGACCAGGTCGGAGACCGGGGTGCCGAGCGGGCTCCAGCCGACCGGGACGACCCCTTCAGGCAGCCTGGTGTGCCAGAACACCGCGGCGGCGTCCGTCACCGTCTCCACCCACGACCGCGGCACCTCCAGTCCGGCCTCCTCGAACAGCAGCGCCAGCGCGGCCAGATCGGTGATCGTCTCGCCGTGGGCCCTGCTGGAGACGAACTCGCCCCAGCCGTCCCTGGCGAACATCTCCCACCGGCCGTCGTCCACCAGGTAGCGGGCGGCGTGCAGGCCGCGCACCGGCGTCCTGCTGCCGTCCACGTAGAAGCCGGCGGCGCGGCGGGCCCGCTCGACGCGCTCGGGCTCGCCGTCCTCGATGCCGAGCATGGCGTCGCACAGGGCCAGCTTCATGCACTGGCCGGTCCACCCGTACAGGTAGGAGCGCGGGCGGCCGTGGCGCACGCCCTCGTAGGCGAGGTAGCCGTCGCCGTTCCAGCGGGCGTCCATCGCGTTGGTCTTGAGCCGGACGATCTCGGACGCGGTCAGCGGGGCGGCGCCCTCGTCCCGGTAGAGGGGGGTGTGCACGAGCGTTCTGAAGCCGAAGCCGCGCGGCTCGACCTCGCCCCAGTCGAGGCTGTGCCAGGTGGTGATCGCCGCGCCGGGGGCGAGGTCGCGGTAGCCGAGCGGGCGCTCCTCCGTCGTGGCCTTGCTGACGTAGCAGACGTCGGGACGGCCGTTGAACGCGATCACGCCCGTCATCGCCGTCACCGCCGGGCCCGGCGCGCGGACCACGCCGAGTGATCCGTACGCGACCGTGCCGTCCCTCTCGTCCCTGACCGGCTCAGGGTGGGCGAACAGGCTGACGTAGCGGCCGTCCCATGCGGCGTTGACGGCCGGGACGGGCAGGCGGTGCTCCTCGCACACGAAGCCGACGTGCGGGACCTCGCGGCTCGGGTCCGACGACGGGTTGTCGTTGTAGAGCACGCCCGGCATGGTCAGGTGGACGTCCTCGGCCGGCAGCGGGAGCAGCAGGCCCGCCGCCACGTCGGTGAGGTGGCGGCCGGTCTCGTTGTGCCAGGCGGTGCGCAGCTCCAGCAGCCCCTCGCGCCCGAAGCCCAGCTCAAGCCGGACGCTCAGCTCCCCGGCCCGCGCCGTCACCACGATCCCGCCCCCGGGATCGGGCGGCCGGACCCGCACGGTGGCCGGATCGGCGCCCTGGAACCGCCAGGGCCGCCCGGCCGAGGCGGTGAACAGGACGTGCAGCGGCACCTGGAGGTGCGGCGCCCGAGCGCCGCTGCGCGTCAATCGCAACTGTGCCGGGGCCCCGCCGCCCGCGGCGCCGGAGCCCCCGGCGCCGCTCACGACCTCGACCAGCTTTCCTCCGGGGCCGGTGAGGCAGGCAAGCGGTGGGGTTTCCTGCTCGCGCCGCTGGGGGACGGCGTGGGGGGCGGTCATGGGACGCGGCGCAGGCGGATGGCCTGTCCGACCGTGCCGGGCAGCGGCACCGTGACCACCGGCCCCTTCATGACGCCGAGCGGCGTCACCGTCATCTCCCACGTGTCGATCACCTCGGCCTCGTACCGCCCGTCCGGCACGTCGAACGACCGCTCGGGGAACCGGTGCTCGCCGCAGAACTCCAGGTAGAACTCCCCGGTCAGCTCCAGCATCGGCGCGTCCCTGTCGCGGTAGGCGGCCTCGCCGGGGATGGCGGCGAGCACCTGGCGCAGCAGCGCGAGCCTGGGCACCGCGGCCCCGGTCAGCGTCCCGCCGTCCTGCGACCAGGTCAGCCCGTCGTCCCCGGCGTACGCCTCCCCGTGCGTGACGGGCCGCCGCCGTACGACGCCGTCCCACGCCTGGGTCACCACCTCCTCGGGGGTGAGGCTGAGCCACGGGTCGCCGGCGTCGCCCTCGTACCCGCACATGTCCATCCGCACCGGCTTGTGATGGTGGCGGGTGGCCACCCAGGCGTCGCGCGGGCTGCGCGCCCGTACGCTGCCGTGCGTCCAGATCCGCCGCCACAGCAGCGGCGAGCCCGCCTCGGCCGTGATGGACAGCGGATGGCGCAGCGGGTCCTCCTCGGCGACGAGGCCGCCCAGCGCCACCCAGTCGTGCTCGTCGAAGGCGGGGAACGCGGCGGGGTCGTCGGTGAGCGACCACCACACGTTCCGGTGCGCGGCCAGCCGGGGCACCACCTCGCTCAGGTAGCGGGCGGCGGCCTGCGCGTCCTCCACCCCCTCGCCCGGCCGCAGCAGCACCAGCTCGGCCGTCACGCCGATCGCGGCCAGCTCCTCCACCCGCTCCTCCAGCGCGTCGAGCGAGCAGCGGGAGGCCAGCGCCGCCATCCGCACCCGGTCGAACGGCGACGACCGCAGCGCCGCCAGCGTCCGCGCGCGCCGCCGCTCGTCGTGCAGGTGCCAGCCGAGCGCGGTCGTCGCCAAGCCCTTGTCGATCATAAACTCACCCTCGTCATCCGCAGCGCCAGGTACGGCCGGCCCGGCAGCGCGACCCGCGCCCGCCCCTTGTGCTCCCCGTCCACCGGGGTGATCGTCATGGCCCAGGTGTCGATCAGCTCCACCCGGTACGCGCCGTCGTCCGGCAGCTCGACCGTCACGTGCGCCTGCTGCCGCCGCCCCAGGTACCGCAGGAACGACCCGGCGGCGCCGTCCTCCACGACGCGCCGCAGGAACGCGATCCGCTCCGGGCTCTCGCCGAACAGCCCGCCGCCGTTGCTGATCCACGCGCGCGGCTGGTGGCCCATCAGCGACTCGCCGTGCCCGACGTACCCGCCCCGCGCCACGCCCTCCCAGAAGCGGTCCAGCAGCTCCTGCGCGGTCACGTTGCCCCAGCGCTTGCCCAGGTCGCCCTCGTAGGAGATCTCGTCGATCACCACCGGCTTGGGGCACGCGCGCAGCCAGGCGTCGGTGGGGGTGGCGTCCCAGTGCTGGATGCTCTGGTGCGTCACCCACGGCTTGGTGAAGTCGTACAGGGAGGCGACCTCGTACATGCGGGTGCCGTTGTGGATCGAGCGCAGATGCTCGTACGGATCGAGCCGCACGATCGTGCGCAGGATGTCGTCCCAGTCCTCGACGGTCTTGGCCTTGTTGAAGTCGTACTCGTTGGCCGCCGACCACCACACGTTGCGGAAGGCCGCCAGGCGGGCGATGACGTACCGCAGGTAGGCGTGGTCGGCCTCGCGGCCCATGTCCTCGATGCCGCGCACGCCCCCGTCGTACGGGTGGAACAGGATGACGTCGGCCTCGACGCCGAGGTCCCGCAGGTCCCGTACGCGGGACTCCAGGTGGCGGAAGAAGGCGGGGTCGTAGCGCGTGAAGTCGAGCCCGTCCGGGTCGGTGCCGGCGAACGGCACCAGCGGCGGCCGCATCGGCCCGGTCGGCAGCACGCACATGCGCAGCTTGTTGAACGGCGAGCCGGCCAGCGTCCGCAGCGTGCGCTGCTCGCGCTCCTCGTCCAGGTCGTGCGTCCAGTGGTAGGCGGTGGTGCCGAACGGCAGGTACGGCGTGCCGTCGGCGTACACGAAGCCGGTGCCGGAGGCCCGCACCGGGCCATGGTTGCCCTCGGACGCGGGCGACACCTCGAAGGTGCCCCCATGGCCGTCCAGTTCGGTCACGTTACTGACGGTGGTGTAGCTCCACGAGCCTGCCGCGTCCGGCATGAACCGGACGCGGTAGACGCCGTCACCGTCGTAGAAGCCGTCGGCTTCGACGACGCGGTGACGGAAGCTGAACCGGGCCGACAGGCGAACCTCCGTGAAGGGGTTGCCGCCGGACGGCCCGGACAGCTCGATCTCGTGGACGCCCCAGCGTTCCACGGTGGGGGACAGTGTTACCAGTCCTTCCCTGCTTCGCTCTGCGCCTTGATGTAGGCGGGGATGTCCTGCTGCTGGGTCAGGGCCAGCGCCTGGTCGGGCGTGCCGCCGTCACGCAGGATGTGCTGGCGGTAGACCGACCACATCGGCAGGTCCCAGTACTCGGTGTTCCGGTAGCCGGAGATGGTGGCGTTCTCGCCCCAGTAGACGGCCGAGGTGTCGATCTCGGCCAGCTCGGGGATCGCCTTGCCGAAGCTCTGCACGACCTTGCCGGTCTCCAGGACCGCCTTGAGCCCGTGGCTGGACAGCTCGGTCTGGCCCTCCTCGGAGACCAGCCACTTCACGATCCGCAGCGCCTGGTCCTTCTTCGAGGAGGACGGCGGGATGAACGCGGCCCGCGTGTTCGGCTGGTAGGTCGTCTTGTCGCCCTTCTTCAGCACCGGGATCGCGCTGACGCCGATGTCGACGTTCTTGCCCTGCTCGGCGAAGGACTCCTCGTCCCCGTCCTCGATGAACAGCTCGCTGCCCGCGTACATGGTCAGCCGGGACAGCGTGTCGACCGCCATGGCCAGGTGGCCCGGCTGGCTCATGTCGCCCTTGAAGAAGTCGGTGACGGTGGTGAACTCGTTGCGCGGGATCTCCAGGAAGCGGTACAGGTTGTCCACGTACTGCTTCCAGGCGTCGCTGCTGACGTCGACCTTGACGTCCTCGGGCGCGGGCTCCTCGCTCGACGTCGGCAGGAACGGGTAGAGACCGGCCTGGTTGAAGTCCAGATACTGGTCGGGATGCTGCATGTAGCCCTTGTAGTGATCAAGGCCGTCGTCCTTGGTCAGCTGCTTGGCCTTCTTGTACGCCTCGTCGTACGTCATGCCGGGCTCAGGATGCTTCACCCGGAACTTGTCGAAGATCTTCTTGTTGTAGAGCAGCACGTGCTCGTCGATGAACAGCGGCACCCCGTAGATGCCGCCGTCGGAGCGCGACCTGGTCAGCTCCACCGTGGCTCGGTTCAGCGTGCTCAGGTCGATGCCGGCCCGCTCGAGGTCGGCGGTGAGGTCGCCGACCCAGCCCATGGGCTCGAGGTCGCGGTCGATGCGGTTCTTCGGGTCCTCGATGATGATGTCGGGCGTGACCCCGGCGTTCTTGAGGTCCTCGTAGCGGATGGGCAGGTCCCACGTCGCGTACTTGATCTTGACGTCGGGGAACGCGGCCCGCAGCTTGTCGCCGATGAGCTCGTCGAAGACGCGGGTGCCCTGCCGCGACTCGTCCACGGTCGACTCGAACGGCTTGTAGTTGGCCGCGAAGATGAACAGCTCGTCGTCGCAGACCTGGAACGGCTGGCTGTACTTGTTCGGCACGTCCTTACAGGCGGCGGCCGACACGGACGCCTGGGCCGGGACGGCGGTGACGCTCAGCGCCAGCGCGAGCAGGGCGATGCCACGAACCTGGTTCCTCATGAGTTCCCCTTCGCAGGCGCGTAACCACACTGGCGTACGACGTTCCGCCGGACACCGTTCTTGAATTCGGTGATGGTGTGCTCGGGCCAGTTCGACAGCAGGCCCACGGCGTCACGCAGGTATTCCTCGTTGAAGACGACGTGCCGGATGTTGTTGCGGTTGTAGGAGTAGACGAGGTGGATGAAGCCGTCGGCGCTCTGCGTCAGCACCGGGTAGGTGAACTGCGGGCCCGACTGCGCCTCGACGTCCACCGTGTGCTCCCACGTACGGCCCTTGTCGGGCGAGAGCGACAGCCGCATGGGGGAGCGGTGCTCGACCCACGGGTTGTAGGCCAGCACCAGCTTGTCGTTCGCCAGCTTGAGCGCGGCCACCCGCGAGTTCGGGTTGCCGATCGGCTCGGCCACCGGCGCGCTCCACGTGCGGGCGAAGTCGGTGGACTGGCTGGTGTGGATCGCGCCGTCCCCGGTCCGCAGGTACGCCACCAGCCGCCCGGGCTCCACCTCGACCACGGTCGGCTGGATCGAGCCCTCCGGCGTGCGGATCCAGCTCCCCGTGTCCTCCGGGTACGCCTTCCACGTGCTCATGTCCTCGCTGAAGACGTAGAACCCGGACCTGGATTCCGACTCGTCGTAGAGGGGCAGCAGCACCTCGCCGTTCGACATGCGGATCGGGTTGGTGCCGACCATCCACCCCCATTCCTTCCGGATGGTGACCGGCTCGCTCCAGGTGTGGCCGCCGTCGTCGGAGGTGATCAGCCGGATCGGCGCCTGCTCCCAGCCGTGCCCCTCGATCGTGACGAAGAACAGGTAGAGGCGCTTGCCGTCCGACCACAGCACCGGGTTGCCGTCGGCCTTGCCGGGCTCGTCGAACACCACCTCGGGCTTGGACCAGGTGTGCTTGCCGGCCGCCAGCCGCGACAGGTAGAGGGCCTGGTCCGGCGCTCCTTCCGTGGTGCCGCCGTAGTAGACGGTGAGGATGTCACCCTGCGGGGCCTGCGCCACGGCCGCCGCGTGCACCTTGGGCACGTCGGGGTCGGGCGGCGCCACGTCCTGGCGGCAGGCGTACGCGCCGGTCGGCTGGACCCGTACGGTGTCGTCGCCTCCGCCGCGATCGCCCGCCGCGTACGACGGCACCGCGACCGCCACGGCCAGAGCGCCGTATAAAAGGCTCTGCCGAACTTTCATCACACGCCAATCTCTAGATACTTGATGGTCTTGCGCAGGTAGGAGAAGGCGACGTGCACCCGCCCGCCGCCGCCGTCGATCACGCCCGGATACGAGTAGCCGAGCTCGTTCTGCCAGTACTCGGAGTCGGATTCCTGCAGGACATGCCGATCAGGCCAGGTCAGCCCGCCGTCTTCGGACAGGGCGAGCACGAGCGGGGTGCGCAGCGCCTTCTTGCGCCGCCGCCCGTTCTTGGTCACCCACCTGAACTGGTCGCGCTCCAGGCTCGCGTCGTTGTAGACGAGCGCGAGCGGGCCGTCGCCGAGCCTCGTGAGCTGGACGGAGGAGTCGTTGTTCGGCAGCTCGGTCCGCTCAGGTGCGGACCAGGTGCGGCCGTCGGCCGAGACCGAGGCGTGGATGCGCCCGGCCCGCCGGTCGCGGAACAGCGCCAGCAGCCCGCCGGGCCGCGGCGCGATCGTCATCTGCACCACGCCCGCGCTGTCCGGCACGTCGTGCGCGGTCCAGGTGCCGCCGCCGTCGGTGCTGACGTGCACGACGCTGCGGTCGCCCGCGGCGGCGCAGTGGTAGGCGGGCAGCAGCCACGTGCCGTCGTCCAGGACGATCGGCGGGTGCCTGACCCAGCTCCCCGCCTCGGGCAGCAGGACGCGCGGCGCGCTCCACGTACGGCCGCCGTCGCCCGAGGTGCGGGCCACCACGTGCGCGGTGGTCTGGTCGTGCGGCTCGCCCGAGGTGTTCAGCAGCCACACCTGACCGCCAGCCTCGAACAGCACCGGGTTCTGCTCGGTGCGCTCCGGGTCGGCGGCCACCAGCGCGGGCCGCTCCCAGCGCCCGCCGGCCAGCCGCGACACCACCACGTTCGTGCCCGGATCGCCCTCCTGCGGGCCGCTGAACCAGGTGCACAGCAGCTCGCCGGATGAGGTGAGCAGCAGGTTGGCGGCATGGTTGTCGACGCCGTGCGGGGCGGGCAACAGCGACTCGCGCGCGCCCTCCAGCGTCGCGGACGGCCGTACGACGCCGTCGAAACGGGGGTCGCTCACGCCGTCACCTCCCGCACGCCGGGGTCCGACACGCCGCGCAGGTCGAGTTCGCCGGCGAAGTGGCAGGCCACCCGCCGCCCGCCGACCTCGCGCAGCGGCGGTCTGTCCGCCCGGCATTCCTCCTTGGCGTACACGCAGCGGGGATGGAACGGGCAGCCCGGCGGCACGTTAGCCGGGTCCGCGATGTCGCCGAGCAGCTTGATCCGCTCCCGCTGCCGCCTGGCCGCCGGGTCGGGGTCGGGCACCGCCGACAGCAGCGCCTCGGTGTAGGGGTGCAGCGGCCGCCGGTACAGCTCCTCCGTCGGCGCCTCCTCCACCACCCGGCCGAGGTACATCACCGCCACCACGTCCGCGACGTGCTCGATGATGCCGAGGTCGTGGCTGACGAACAGGAAGCCCAGCTCCGACTCCTCCTGCAGGTCCATCAGCAGGTTGAGGATCTGCGCGCGGACCGACACGTCCAGCGCGCTGACCGCCTCGTCGGCCACCACCAGCCGGGGCGAGAGCGCCAGGGCCCGCGCGATGCCGACCCGCTGCCGCTGGCCGCCGCTGAAGGCGTGGGGGTAGCGGTCGGCGTACTCGCGGCGCAGGCCCACCCGTTCCAGCAGCTCGCCGACGCGCTCGGCGATCTCGTCGGACGAGCCGTACCCGTGCACCCGCATCGGCTCGCCGATGATCTCGCGCAGCGTCTTGCGCGGGTTGAGCGACGAGTGCGGGTCCTGGAAGATCATCCGCACCTCGGCCCGGTACGGCTTGAGCTCTCGCTCCTTCAGTCCCGCCACGTCGATCACCGAGCCGTCGGCCCGCCGGTAGAGCATGCGCCCGCCCGTCGGGTCGTGCGCCCGCACGATGCACCGGCCGAGCGTCGTCTTGCCGCAGCCCGACTCGCCTACCAGGCCGAGCGTGCTGCCCGGCGCGATGCTCAGATCGACCTCGTCCACCGCGCGCACCGCGCCCACCTGCCGGCCCAGCAGGCCGCTGCGGACGGGGAAGTGTTTGCTCAGCCCCTCGATTTCGAGCAGCGGCTCCGTGCTCACGCCGTCTCCCTCTCGTCCTGGTCCGGTTCGTCCTGGTAGAGCAGGCACGCCACCTCGCGATCACCGATGTCGGCCAGGGGCGGAGACACCACGTCGCACCGGCCCGCCATCACGTGGTCGCAGCGCGGGTGGAAGAAGCAGCCGTCCGGCCGCGCGTACGGCGGCGGCACCGTGCCCCTGATCGCCGTCAGCCGCCGCTGCCTGGCCTGCCCCAGCCGGGGCATCGAGCGCAGCAGCGCCTGCGCGTACGGGTGGCGCGGCTGCGACAGCACCTGCTCGGCGGAGCCGTACTCGACGACCCGGCCCAGGTACATCACCGCCATGCGCTCGGCCACCTGCGCCGCCACGCCGAGGTCGTGGGTGATCAGCATGATCGCCATGCCCAGCTCGTCCTGGAGGTCGCGCAGAAGCTCAAGGATCTGCGCCTGCGTGGTCACGTCGAGCGCGGTGGTCGGCTCGTCGGCGATGAGCAGGCTCGGCCGGCACGACAGCGCCATCGCGATCATCGCCCGCTGCCGCATGCCGCCGCTCAGCTCGAACGGATAGGAGTCGACCCGCCGCTGCGGCATCGGGATGCCGACCCGGTCGAGCAGGTCGATCGCCCGCCTGCGGGCCTCGGCCTTGCCGACGTTCTCGTGCAGCCGCACGGCCTCGATGATCTGGGCGCCGATCGTGTGCACCAGGCTCAGCGAGGCCATCGGCTCCTGGAACACCATCGCGATGTCGTTCCACCTGACCTGCCGCAGCAGCCGCTCGCCCGCGCCGACCAGCTCGACGGGCCCGCAGGGGCGGTGCAGGGTGACCTTGCCGCCCTCGATGCGGCCGGGCGGGTCCACCAGGTGCAGGATCGAGCGGGCCATGACGCTCTTGCCGCAGCCGGACTCGCCGACGATGGCCAGCGTCTCGCCCTTGTGCACCCGCAGGTCCACGCCGTCCACGGCGCTCACGACGCCGTCGTCCATGTGGAAGTGCGTACGCAGGTCCTCGATCTCAAGCAGCACGTCGCCTGCGGCCACGCCTGCCCACCCCCTTGTTGTCGCGTGTCGAATGGTCGCGCTCACTGTCGCCCTACGCGGTTACGCCTGAACGGCTTCCTTCTCCGGGCTCCGCTCGCCGCTCCGTAGGGATCGGCGGCGTCCCGTAGCCCGTCGCCGAAGAAGTTCATGGCGACCACCACGACCACCACCGCGACGCCGGGCGCCAGGAGCCACGGGGCGTCGGCGACGACGCGCACGTTCTGGGCGCCCTCCAGCAGCACGCCCCAGCTCACGGCCGGCGCCTGCAGACCCAGGCCGAGGAAGCTCAGGCTGGTCTCGCCGAGGATCATCCCGGGGATGGCCAGCGACAACGAGGCGATGATGTGACTGGCGAACGACGGGATCATGTGCCGGAAGATGATCGACAGGCGGCCCACGCCGTCCAGCCGGGCCGCGGTGACGAAGTCCTCCTCACGCAGCGACAGGAACCGGCCGCGCACGTCCCTGGCCAGCCCGGTCCACCCGATCAGCGACAGCAGCACCGTGATGGCGAAGTATCGGGTCAGCGGCCCCCAGTCCGTGGGCAGCGCCGCCGACAGCGCCATCCACAGCGGCAGCGTCGGGATCGCCATGAGGAACTCGATGGCCCGCTGCACGATGTTGTCCACCGCGCCGCCGAAATAACCGGAGACGCCGCCGATGAGCATGCCGAGCAGGAAGCTCGCCAGCACGCCCACCAGCCCGATCGACAACGACACCCGCGCGCCGTGGATGAGCCGCGACAACAGGTCACGGCCGTTCTGGTCGGAGCCGAGCAGGAAGAACGGATCTCCCTTGTGCACGGGCCCGATCAGGTGGATGTCGGACGGGATCACCCCGAGCAGCTTGTACGGGTCCCCGTGCACGAACAGCCCGACCTCGATCACCCGGGACGGGTCCTCGGTGTAGGTCTGCGCGAACGTGTCGGGGTCGCGCTCGCTGGTGTACCCGTACACGTGCAGCCCGTGCTCGCCGGAGACGCGCAGCACCTGCGGGGGCGCGTACGTCATCGTCGTGTCCGCCGTCGAGCTGGACATCGGCGCGAAGAACTCCGCGAAGATCGCCACGAAGTAGATCGGGATGAGGATCGCCGCGCCCGCCATCGCGAGCCGGTGCCGGCGGAACTGCCGCCACATCAGCCGCCACTGCGGCAGCGTCCCTGCTTCCCTCGCCGTCGGTCGCCTGAGGAACATCTGGCGCTACTCTCTCTTGTACCTTTTGCGGATTCGCGGGTCCCACCACGCCAGTGCCAGGTCGCTGATCACGGTGCCGATCACGGTCAGCGTGCTGAGGATCAGCACGAAACTGCCGACGAGATACATGTCCTGGTTCATCACGCCGCTGAGCAGCAGCGGGCCGCCGGTCGGCAGGCTCATGACGACCGAGACGATCGTCTCGCCGCCGATCAGGCCGGGCAGCAGCCAGCCCACGGTGCTGAAGAACGGGCTGAGCGACATCCGCACCGGATACCGCAGCAGCAGCTTCCACTCCGGCAGGCCCTTGGCCCTGGCGGTGACGACGTACGGGCGGTAGAGCTCGTCCAGCAGGTTCGCCCTGGTCACCCGGATCATGCCGGCGGTGCCCGACACCCCGATGACGACGATCGGCACCCACAGGTGACTGGCCAGGTCCAGCACCTTGCCGAGGTTCCATGCCGCGTCCTGGAACTCTGGCGAGAACAGGCCGCCCACGCTCTGCCCGAAGAAGCGGAACCCGATGTACATCAGGACCAGCGCGAGCATGAACTCCGGCACCGCCATCCCGATGAAGCCGAGGAAGGAGAAGCCGTAGTCGCCCCAGGAGTACTGGCGGACCGCGCTGTAGATGCCGATGGGGAACGCGATCGCCCAGACCATGAGCAGCGAGCTGAGCGACAGGATCGCCGACAGCGCGATGCGCTCGCCGACGAGCGTGGACACCGGCTGGTTCCAGGCAAACGATTGACCGAAGTCACCGTGGAGGAGGATGGCGGAGATCCACCGCCAGTACTGCACGAGCAGGGGGTCGTCGAGGCCGTACCGCTGCCGCAGGTTGGCGATCTCCGCCGGAGTGATGCCGTCGCCGCCCGCCTGCGCGTTGGCCACGAGGGTCGAGACGTAGTCGCCCGGCGGCAGGTTGATGATGACGAACGTGACGATCGAGATCGCCCACAGCGTCACCACCACGTAGACCAGGCGGCGCCCGAAGTAACCCAGCACGCCGGCCCCTCAGAGGGAGTACTGCTCGGGCTGGGTCGGCCCGGGGTTCACGGCCGTGTTCGCCATCGCGTCGGGCACGTTCTTGAACGCGGTGCCGACGATGCCGTACTCGTTCGGGTACGAGCTGACGCCGATGGCGTAGAACTGCTCCTTGGCCACCCGCACCACCTCCTTGGCGTGCTCCAGCGCCTTGGTGAAGTCCGGCTCGGTGCGCATCTTGGTGAACGCCTCCAGCTGCGCGCGCACCTCCGCCGGCGGCTCGTCGCCGCTCTTGCCCTTGCTGCCGTACCACTGCGCCCAGCGGATGGCGTAACGCGCGCTGCCGGAGTTGCTCGGCACGTAGTAGTGGTCGCCGCCGGTGCCGGTGATCACGTCGAAGTCGCTGCACGTGTACGTCGAGCACTGCGGCTGGTTGCCCATCGAGCGCTCGGTGAAGAGCGTGGCCGCGACCGGATCGACGCGCAGCCCGACGCCGACCGCCTCCCAGCCCTTCTTGACGAACTCCAGTGCCTCGACGTGGTGCGGGAACTCCGTGGAGGCCATGACGGTGACGATCAGCGGCTTGCCGCCGGGGCCGAGCCTGCGGCCGTCGGCGTCCTTCTCGGTCAGGCCGGCCTTGTCCAGGTGCTCATTGGCCTTGGCGACGTCGTACTCGGTGTACTGCTTGGCGAAGCCGGCGTCGTAGAGCGCGTTGTTCTTCGACGGCGCGCCCTGCCACGGCTCGCCCTGTCCGGCGTACACGCCGTCGATGATCTCCTTGCGGTTGATCGCGTACGACAGCCCGATCCTGAAGTCCTTCTTCCTGAACAGCTCGCGCAGGCCGTCGTCCTTGATCGTCTGGTTGAACTGCAGGATCATCGTGTTGCTCAGCCGGCTCGGCACGTCGAACAGCCGGTACTTCCCCTTGGCCGCGTTCTGGGCGACCAGCGGCTTGTTCTCCGGCGTGTTGAAGTTGTACAGCTGCAGGCCGAGCTCGCCGTTCATGATCTTCAGCAGCTCGACCTCGACGTCGCCGAGCACCTCCGCCCTGAACCGGTCGATGTACGGGAGTTGCCGCCCCTGCTCGTCGACCTTCCAGTAGTACGGGTTCCGCTCCGCCACGACCGCCGTGCCGCGCCCCACCGGGTTCGTGATCTTCCACGGGTGCAGGGTCGGCATGTCGGCGTTGTGCGCGACGTCGTTCTTGTTCATGAACAGCTGGGTCCAGTCCTCCAGCTGCTCCTCCTTGGCCAGCTTGTCGGCGTCCGGGTTGTACTTCTTGTGGAACTGTTTCAGGTAGTGCTTGGGCAGCAGGAACCCGGCCGCGCCACCGCGCTCGAACGTCGAGACCGCGATCTGGAACAGCAGGCCCGCCTTCGGCTCCTTGTAGGTGTAGGTGACCGTCCGCTCGTCGACCTTCTCCACCTTGACCAGCTCGTCCGTGGTGCCGTTCTCCAGATAGAGGTCGTAGACGCCGGTCGTGTGCAGGTCCTTGTAGACGGCCACGTCCTCGAAGGCGAACACCAGGTCGTCGGCCGTGCACGGCTCGCCGTCGGACCACTTCAGGCCCTCGCGCAGCTTGAAGACGTACACCCGGCCGCCGTCCTTGACCTCGAACTCGGCCACGTTCGGGATGATGTCGTCCGGGCCCTTCTGGCCGTTGGTGCCGGCCTTGAGCCTGACCAGGGGCTCGTAGCCGAGCGAGTAGTACAGCCAGTCGAAGTCGTCCTCGCCGACGATCGCCGAGGTCCACGTGCCGCCGTACGTGCCGGCCTCCTTCAGCGGGGTGACGACCATCGGGTTCCTCGGCAGGCGCTGCTCCAGCGGGGGCAGCTTGCCGGCCTTGACCAGCTCGGCCAGCGCCGGCGCCTCTTTGGCCGCCGGGTCCGCGGCCGCCACGGGTCCCGCGCCGCCCGTGTCGGGGCTGGTGTCGAAGAAGCCGCAGCCACCGGCCGTGGCCAGCAGCAGCAGCCCGCCGCCGCCGCGGAGCAGGCTCCTCCGCGTGAACACGTGCTCTGTCATCGGTGCTCCGTTCCGGGGTCTAACGATTGACCTTGACCTGGCTGAAGGTCGCGGTGATGTAGGGGTGGACGCCGTTGGCCTCCTGGTTGCCGTCCACGGCGAGGCCGACGTAGAAGCGGCTGGTCCGCATCACGATGCGCTCGTAGCCGATGCGCTCCCAGTTGAGCGAGTTGTCCGACAGGAACGCCTCGAACTCCAGGTCGGAGCCGGTCGGCAGGCTCCGGCAGACCAGGCGCAGCCAGTACGGCTTCTCGCTCAGCGCGTCGGACCACAGCCCGACGCTCGGCTGACGGCCGTGCGAGGCGACCCTGATCGCCTTGGCGCGCCGCCCCGAGCCGTCCTCGCCGCTGGCCGAGTAGCCGATGCCGGCCATCATGAACGGCGAGTTCGGCTCCAGGTCCTGCCGGACCATGATCCCGGCCACCGCGTCCACGTGGTTCTTGCTGACGCCGTCGACGCGGGCGGTGATCTCCAGCACCTCGCCGCGCCTGCTGAAGCCGACCGCCTTGTAGGCGAAGTGGAAGGAGTCGTTCCAGCCGGCGATCCTGCCGGAGCCCTTCATCGTGAACACGCCGTCCTTGAGCGCCGTGTTGCCGGGGATCGGCACCTGGCCGATGTCCTTGACCTGCCAGCCGGTATGGGTCCTGGTGCGGTTGACGTGGATCGGCACCAGCGAGGAGGTGGTCGCCGTGCCGGTGCCGTCGGTGGCCCTGGCGGTCAGGCAGTAGCTGCCGTCCTTGACGCCGTCCCACGTCACCCGGTACGGCGCGGCCGTGGCCTCGCCGATCTTCGTGGCGCCGTGGAAGAACTCGACCTTCGCGATGGAGGCCCCGTCGAGTGCCGTGGCGTCGGCGGTGATCGTGACGCTCTGCTCGTCCTTGGCCGCGGCGAACACCTCGTCGATCGCGGGAGAGGTGATGGCCACCTCGGGGTTGCGGGCGCCGGCCCGCTCGATGGAGTTGAGGTAGCGCTCCAGGTTCGTGTACCCGTCGGGGCCGATCGCCTGCGCGTCGGCGGGGTCGGCCGGGTCGAGGCCGTGCGCGCTCTCCCACGCGTCCGGGATGCCGTCGTGGTCGCCGTCGGCGGGTGCGGGCACCTCACTGGGTAAGGGGAGGAAGCCGCCCACGTCCTTCTGCGAGTTGATGTGCCGTCCCGTGCCGGTGCGCGCCTCGTTGACCAGCCGGGCGTCGATGGCGTCCCGGCGCGGCAGGGTGGCGCCGGCCTGTTCCAGGACGCTCGCGAACGCCTGCTGCGGGCTCTGCTCGGTGATGCCTTCGGCGAACTCCACCGGCCTCGGCAGCAGCGTGACGCCGCCGATCGGGAACGTGATGCCCTTGCCGTTGTCGGCCGTGACGTCGGCGTGGCCCTCGATCACGTTGCCGCTGACGTGCCACTGGCCGAACCGCCCGGGGGCGACGATCTCCCTGGCGATCGCGGGCAGCGTGTTGGGGCCCGGCTTGTAGTAGTTGCCCACCAGGTTGATGCCGTTGGACCACTCGCCGCCGTAGCAGGACGTGATGCCGGGGTTGTAGATCACGTTGTTGCGGTGGTCCACCCGCAGCGCCATGCCCTCTTCGAAGCTGAAGCGTGGGTTGCGGGCGTTCTGGTGGATAAGCAGGTTGTGGTGGTACGTGATCGTGTCGCCGCCCCACAGGCCGCCCATGCCGTGCCGGCCCTTGTCGTGCACGGAGTTCGTCAGGCCCTCGGAGATGATGCACCACTGCACGGTCACGTTGGTGTTGCCGTAGACGGAGCAGCACTCGTCCACGCCCCAGCTGAACGAGCAGTGGTCGATGATGAGGTCGCGCACGCCCCGCGCGCCGAACGTGTCGATCGGGGTGCCCAGCTCGTCGCCGCCGCGGAAGCGCAGGTGGCGCAGGATGATGTTGTCGCCCTTGATCTGCGTCTCGTTGCCGGTGACGGTGATGCCGTGGCCCGGTGCGGTCTGGCCGGCGATCGTCAGGTTCGAGCCGGTGACGTCGAGGCCGCCCTTGAGCTTGATGGTGCCGGCCACCCGGAACACGATCGTGCCGTCCGACTTGGCGACCGCCTCGCGCAGCGAGCCAGGCCCGTCGTCGTCCAGGGTGGTCACCTCGTACACCGCGCCGCCCCGGCCGCCGGTCACGTACCTGCCCGCGCCCTCCGCCCCCGGGAAGGCGGGCACCTTCTTGGCGAGCACATCGGCGGAGGCCGTCGCCGGCGGGCTGGGCGTCGGAGTGGGGGCCGCCGCCGCGGCCTGACCCGCTGTCGTCCCCCGTGTCGTCTCCCACGCCACGGCGGGCGTGGCGAGGGCCGCCGAGCGCATGAAAGCGCGGCGGCCGAATCCTGATCTCAGGGGATCGAAGCCAAGGGCCTCGGTCATCGAAACGCTCTCTTTCCGCCCTGGAAATAGGCAGGGCCGTGCCGCTGAATCGGCACACTCCGGACCACGCTGTAGTGGGTGCGAATTTTTATTCAGCCATGAATGGAGTGGATTCATCACATCGTGAACGACGCCGATGTGACTGTCAAGAGTCGTTTCCCTACTGGTCAACTTTCGCGTTCGCCCCGGGGGCAACGCGACGAAGGCCGCCGCGCATGGCGCGACGGCCCGTCGAAGGTGACGGCACAGGGCCCTGAGCGGATCACGGTCGCCGCGAGCGGCGGCGCCGGGCTCCTGCTCAGTCCTGGTGCGGGGCGGGGGTCAGTCGTTGAGGAGCTCCTCGGCGACGCCGACGTCCGTGATGAGGGTGTTGACCCAGCCGCCCTTCAGCGCGGCCCTGATCGCGGCCGTCTTGCGGCGGCCGCCCGCGATCGCGATGCGGCGCGGCACCCGGCGCAGGTCGGCGGCCGGGATGCCGAGGATGCGCTCCTCCAGCGGCGAGTCGATCAGCCGGCCTTCCGCGTCGAAGAAGCGCAGGCACACGTCGCCCACCGCGCCGAGCCCGCGCAGCGCCTCCAGCTCGTCCTCGGAGATCGCGTTGCCGCTCTCCTGCAGCAGCGGCGACGGGTTGAGGCTGCCGATGCCCACCAGGACCGTGGTCAGCCGCGACCACGCCTCGACCACCTGGCGCACCACGTCGTCGTCCGACAGCGCCTGCCGCGCCACCGGCGAGCCCACCAGCCCTGGAGCGGGCAGGAAGATCGGCTCGGCGCCCGTCAGGTCGGCGAGGTGGGCGGCCAGCCGGGTCGCCTGCACCTGCGCAGAGCCCTTGCCGACGCCGCCGATGAGCTGCACGACCTCCTCGGCCACCCGGACGGGACGGCGCTGCATCGCCTCGACCGTGGCCAGCAGGCTCGCACTCCAGGAGGAGATGCCGAGGTGCTCGCCGCCGATCAGCGTGGCGTCGAGGTAGGTCGCCCCCGCCGAGCCCAGCGCGGCCACCACGTCGTGGTTCTCGCCCGCCGCGTCGACGACGATGATCTGCTCCACGCCGTATTTCCGCTCGAGGTCCTCCTCCAGCAGCGCGTGCACCCCGGAGGGCACCACGACCACCGTGCGCACGATGCCGATCTCCGCCGCCTCCTTCAGCAGCCGCGACACCCTGGGCTGCGAGATGCGCAGCTGGGCGGCGATCTGCGGCTGGCGTACGCCGTGCTCGTGGTAGAGGCGGGCGACGCGGACGAGCAGCCGCATGCGCTCGGACTCCGCGCCGAGCCGCCGGCCGCCGAACCTCACCTCGCCCGCGCGGCCCTTGTCGAGCCCGCCGCCGACCCCACTGCCGACCCCACTCCCGAGCCCACTGCCGACCCCACTGTCAGCTCCCACGATCGCTGGCCTCCGCTTCGGCTCCGCCGCTCCTGCTGGTCCGGTGGCGAGCCCGGGCCACTGCCGAGTGCCATTGTGCTAGCACACGGCGCCGTCCGCACATCGGCTGCACGGGCGCGTGCCGCCGCTCGTGCAGCCGGTGCTCATCGGCCCTCCGCGAAGGCGCGGATCTTGGCGAAGAAGTCCTCGTGGATGAACCGGGCGTCGATGGAGTCGTACGTGCGGATCGGCCGGTGGGCGGCCGAGAAGTCGTAGCCCCCGTCGTAGCGGAAGGTCGGCGCCGGCCGCTCGACCCAGGTGCCGCAGTCGGGGTGCAGCATCAGGCCGACCGCGGGGGAGTCGCCGAGCACCCGGAACTCGATGGAGCCGCCGTGCTCGCGCTCGTTCCACTCGACGAGCTGGCGTACGAGGTAGTCGCCGACCTCCCCGTACGGCGCGACCTTGGCGTCCAGCTCGGCGTAGCTCACGGCGGTCATCCGGTACGTCGGCGCGGGCACCTGCCAGACCCGCAGCGCCGAGGAGAACACCACGTTGGCCGCTGCGATGTCGTTGGACAGGTTGAACTCGGGCCGCCCGTCCTGGGGGCCCCGCCCGTCGTAACCGCCGCCGCCGATCCAGACGACGGTGAGGTCCCGCTCGGCGATGCGCGGCTCCATGAGCAGGGCGGCCGCCATGTCGGTGAGGGGGCCGAGGAAGGCGACGTAGAGGGGCTCCGCCGCGTCGCGCATGGCCTCCTCGACGATCAGCTCGGCCCCTGGCGAGGGCACGGGGGTGCGTGCGTCGGGCAGCGCGTACGGCGCCCCGTCCGCCACCCGCACCTGCCCGTCGAGCTTCATCAGCCGCAGCAGCAGCTCGATCTCCGCGCGGCTCTCCTCCAGGCTGTGCCGGGTGCGCCGGTTGCCGAAGTGCGCGGGTATCAGGCCCCTGATGTCGAAGCTCGGGGAGAGCAGGGCGTGCACGATGGCGAACTGGTCGTCCGCCTCGTTCTTCGCATCGGTGTCGATGATGACGCGGCGCCGGTGGGAAAAAGTCCTGCCCGCCATGCGGCCCTCCAGAATGGCCGTGGTGAATATTTATTCGATAATGTATCTATATTCTGATATTAGGTTGTGACATTTGTGCTGTCAAGATCCCAGAGGATGACGGAAAGCGCGTACGGCGAGATCGTGTGATCGCCGTGGCTGCCGTCCTCCAGCAGATCCCAGCGGCCCCGCTCCGGCCTGCCGCCCGCCAGCAGCCGCACCCGGTCGCGCACCGGCGCCTGGTAGACCCGGTGGCTGACCCCGTTGAAGCAGCAGTCGTCGAACCTGTTGAGAATCTGCAGCTGGCCCCGGTCCTCGCCGACGGACGCCATCACGTACATCTGCAGATAGTCATCCGCCGTGCCCGCCGTGACCGAGGAGTAGAAGCCGGGGAACGACGCCTTCGTCTGCTCCCAGTCGCCCACCGTCGGGCTGGGCTTGGGGGAGGCGGGGCGCAGGAAGAACGGCAGCGAGCCGGCCACCGGATAACTGTGCCTGACGCGCGGGTCGAGCGCGGCGTACACGGTGGTCGTCCAGCCGCCGCCCGACAGGCCCAGCATCTCGACCGAGGCGGGCCGGTAGGTCGCCTCCGCGTGGTTGAGCGTGACGACCAGCGGCTCCAGGAAGAACGTCAGCGTCGAGAACGTCTCGCTCTCCCACGGCACCAGCTCCCGGTGCGACGGCGGTGGCAGCATCGTGCCCGGGTGCGCCGGGTCCTCGATCTGCTGGCCGCCGTTCCAGTGGTGGAAGGGCATCGCGTACGCCATCACCCGGTAGCCCCGGTCCAGCAGGGCCTGCACGGTGCGGAGCATCGTGTCGAGCGGCTCGCCGTGGCCGTTGTGGTAGAGCGCCAGGCGGCGGTTCCACGGCTTGCGGGGCTGCAGGTCGTACACCTTGGCATTGATCCCGTACCGCAGGGGGACGGTCAGCAGGTCGATCCTGCGGACGCCGGTGAGCGGGGCGAAGTCGGGGGCGTTCACGCCCTTGTCCACCTCCGGCCGTCCCTGCGGCAGGCCGGCGCCCTTCCAGATGAAGTCGATCATCTGCTGGCGCCTGGCTTCGATGTCGTCCGGTCCGCCGATGCCGATGAGCGGCTCGATGTCCACGCCCGCCACCGCGGCGGGCAGCGTCTTGTACTCGGGGCCGAACCGGGCCGCCACCTCCTCGTTCACCGGCGCGACCGGCCGCGCATCGTGCGGCCGGGCCGGAGCCGTCCGCATCCCCGCCGCCCCTGCTTCGGCGCTGGCCGCTGTGCGGGCCGCCGCCGCGGCCGGGCCCGCCGCGGCCAGCGCGAGGCCGATGCCGCCCAGCGCGCCGCCCAGCAGCCTGCGCCGGCTCGCGCGGCCACCGGACCCGTCGCCTGCTTCTCGCTGGTCCGTCATCGCGTCGTTCCCTTCGCTCGGGGGTCCCAGCCGTCCAGGACGAACGCCGGGTCGCGCCACTGCTCCGCCTCCTCGGGCGTGAGCTGCCGGGAGCAGGCCAGCCGCTGCGAGGTGTCGATCGGGGTGCCGGCCAGGTCGGTGCTGCCGAACTCCCAGAGGGACGCCGACTGGGCCTGCGCGCAGTCGTTCGGGTCGATCTGCCAGCCGACCGGCGCCACGTGGGCGTCCATCTTCGTGTCGATGAACACGGCCTGGCTGTGCGTGAACCGCCACACCGCGCTGCGCCCCAGCACCACCGACGCGTCCGGCACGCCGGCCGCCCTGGTCAGCTTCGTCCTGACGAACACATAGCCGTGGCGGGTGGCGTCGCTGCGGCTCTGCGAGATGTAGCCCGAGCCGGTCGACTCCAGCACCGAGTCCTGGATGAACACTGTGCCCGTGCCCCACACGAAGTCGGTGTCGCCGCTGATCCTGCTGTCGGTGACGAAGCCCTTGCCCTGCAGCCGCAGCGTGTCCTGGAAGCTGACCAGGTGCACCCGGTCCAGCACGATCCTGTCGTTGTTGCCGCGGAACGCCTCGGCCTGCGAGCCGCCGTCGGGGGTGGTGTTGTGCACGGTGAGCCCGGTCAGCCGGAAGTCGGCCGCGTCCACGCCGAACGTCTGCCGCCAGCAGTTGTGCAGGTCGGAGGTGTCGAGCACGCGGCGCGGGCACACGTCGGCGGGGCCGCCGTCGCTCAGCGCCTTGTCGCCGTTGCGCAGGTCGTTGTTCGGGTACTGGATCACCGTACGGCCGGGGCCCGCGCCCTTGACGGTGAGGTGCGGGCGGTCCTCGCGGACGTAGACGATCTCGGTGTAGACGCCGGGCTTGACGTCGATGGTCACCGGCCGGTCGTTGCCGAGCGGCACCGCGTCGATCGCGCCCTGCACGGTGCAGAAGTCGCCGCTCCCCTTGGCGGAGACGGTCAGCCGGCGCTGGTCGTGCGGCCGGCGCTTGGTGGTGGTGAAGCGCCAGCGCGCGGCGTCGTGGCCGGGGAAGACGCCGGCGTCGACGGTGACGGTGTACGTCCTGCCGTAGTCGAGGCGGTGGTGCGGGTAGACGGTGGCGGTGTTCCCGTCCACCATGATCGACTCGTACGAGAAGTCGTGCGGCAGCCCCGTGTCCGAGACCGCCTGGCCGACGTTTCTCCTGTCGTCCTTCGCCTTGGCCGCCTCAATGCGGTCGGCGAGCGTGCCGTCCGCCGCGCGGATCTCGATCGCCCCCGACGTGCCCAGCTCGACGGGCCCGGGGAACGTGATGGTCAGTGGTGCGTCCACGCACGTCGCAGCCGCCCGTCCGGGAACCGAGAAGCGGGGGCCCGCCTCGGCCGCCGCGGCGGGGACGGTGCCTAAGACGAGTGCGGTGACGGTGGCGAGAACCGGGATCGATGCCTTCACCTTTGGCCCTTCTACGCGCGAATGGATAGTTGGCTGCGAATATATATGTAGACCGCCTGACATCTCGGGTCAAGAGCAGTGAGCGCCTTGTCCGTTCACTCGCGCCCGTGGCATGCTGACGCCCTATCGGCCGGAGCGGCAGGCGAAGGTCCTGGCCAGAAGGAGTGCGCCAACCCGCCGCTGATCATCCTGCGGTTCCGGCGACACGTCGCGCAGACCGCCACCTGGCTCGCGCAACCCTGAGAAAGGTCGCCATGACCCCCTCTCCCAGGAGCGTCATCCTCGACACCGACATCGGCAGCGACGTGGACGACGCGCTCGCCCTCGCCGTGCTGCTCGGCTCACCCGAGGTGGACCTGATCGGCTGCACCACCGTCTACGGCGACACGCTCTTGCGGGCCCGGCTCGCCAAGCGGCTGACCGGCCTGGCCGGTCAGGCCCGCCTGGCCGGTCGCACGCCCGCCGTCCTCGCCGGTGCCGCCGAGACGCTGACCGGGCGGCCCGTGTGGTGGGCGGGACACGAGGGGCGGCTGTTCCCCGACCTCGGCAGCGAGCAGGTGGACGAGGGGGACGCGGTGGCGTACCTGGTGGAGCGGGTCACCGCCGCGCCCGGCCAGGTGGACGTCGTGGCGGTCGGCCCGCTCACCGACATCGCCCACGCCGTCACCGCGTCGCCCGCCTTCGCCCGCGACGTCCGCCACCTGTGGATCATGGGCGGCCGCTTCGACGGTCCAGAACCCGAGCACAACTTCACAAGCGACCCCGAGGCCGCCGCCATCGTCTTCGGCTCCGGCGCCCCCATCACCGTCACCGGCCTCGAGATCACTACGACCGTCCGGATGGACGCCGCCGACGTGGCCGCCATCGCCGCCGCCGGACCGCTGGGACAGGCTCTCAAAGCGGAGATCGAGCAGTGGTGGCGATACTGGAACGAGCAGTGGAACTGCCCGCACGATCCGGTCACTGTCCTGACGATGCTGATGCCCGACCTGTTCGGCTTCAGCCCGGAGGGCGAGGTCACCATCGGCCCCGACGGCTCCAGCACGTTCACCCCGGGCGCCGGCCGCACCCGCATCACCACCACAGCCCCACCGGACCGCGTCACCCAGGAAATCGTCCACCGCATCGTCGCAGCAGCCACGTAACAGGGGGCGCTCGGATCAGCGGATGAGGTGGGCCTCAGGAGTAGAGGCGCTCGGGGGAGACCAGGAGGAGCTTACCGCCCTCCGTCGTGCGCAGATCCGGGGCGAACCCGGCGGCGCTGTAGCAGGCCAGCCGTGTCGATCGGGTGTCGTAGCCGCGCTCGGCCAGCAGGTCGCGGACTCGCCGGAGCCGTTCGACGTGTCCTTCGCACATGGTGTCGCCCCATTTGACCTCGCCCAGCGAGAGGACCTTGCGCGGGCCGCCGTCCGGCTCGCCCAGCACCACGACGTCCACCTCGTGGCTCGTACGGTGCTCGGGATCGTTGACGACGCCGTGACCGACCTCCGCCGGTACGCCGTCGAAGGTGCCGGCGTCCGCGAAGTCCGCGGCCCAGGTGCGGCAGATCTCCTCGAAGTGCGGCCCCACGACCTGGCTCAGGAACCGGTCGCGGCTGCGCTGCCACACCTGGCGGGCTCGCCGGCGTTCGAGCTCGCGCCAGGCCGGGCGCATCACGGCGTGGTAGAAGGTGATCAACGGCTCGGTGATCCGGTAGAGCGGACGTGCCGCCCTGAGCATGTCAGGAGACTTCGCCAGCAGGCCCGCGTCCTCCAGGACGGCGAGCGGGTGGCTGATCTCGGTGGACTTGCGGCCGATGTAGCCCGCGATGCCGCCGCGCGAGGAGTTGCCCTCCGCGACCGCGGCCAGGACCGAGTGATAGAGCGCCACGTCATGCAGGTCGGGCTCTTCGGCCAGCAGGTAGCGGGCCTCGCGGAACAGCGGGCGTGCCGGGTTGAGCACGGCCCGCTGCACCCAGTCGTCGAAGTCGGTCAATGAGCGCGGCGTGTCGTCGCGGACGTATTCGCGGCGGTAGGCGGGGGTGCCGCCGACCACGGCATGAGTCAGCAGGGCGAGCCGCGGGTCGTCGATCCGCCAGAACTCGGCCGCCAGCCGGTAGTCCAGTGTCGGCACGACCAGCTCCAGGCCGGCCCTGCCGCGCAGCGGGGCGTTGCCGGCCAGCAGCCCGCCCATGAACGTGAGCGCCGAGCCGCACAGGATCAGCCGGATCGGCGGCCCGCCCTTACGGCGGCGTACGTCGAGGGCGGCCTGGAGCACGGACGGCAGCTCGGGTGAGACCTTGACGAGGTAGGGGAACTCGTCGATTACCACCGGGAGGGGAGCGGAGGTCCGCAGGTCGAGGATCGCCTCGATCACCTCGCGCCAGGACGTGAAACGCAAGGGAGCGGGGCTGCCGAGCCGGGCGGCGAGCTGCTCGCCGATGAGGTGGAGGTGCTCGGCGGGCAGCGCCTCGGTGCCCTCGATGTAGATGCCACCCGCCACGTCGCAGAGGGAGCCCAGCAGGAAAGTCTTCCCCTGGCGCCGCCTGCCTGAGACCACGCCGAGGGTTGGGTACTGGGACGTGTCGGCGATGAAGTCGGCCAGCTCTGCCCACTCCACCTCGCGATCGAACATCTCGGCCGGTTTCGTAATGGTCACGCCGACCAATGTAGAGGTCGACTTATTATAAGTCCACTTCTATATCTGTCCCTCCCCGTACGGGACCAGCCTGACCGGGCCCAGGAGGCCGTACGGCTGAGCGGTGAGGGAGCCGTAGACTGCTGGGTCGGTTTGGCGGAGGCGGTTGCCCAGGGGGGTGGCGACCTCGACCTCGATGGTGTTCCGGCCGCGCTTGACGTGCGGGCCGAGGTCGATGACCGGGTGGAGCAGGTCCACCGGGTCGAGGGGGTGGCCGTTGACGCGGACGCGGCAGGTGTCGGTGACCTCCCCAAGCTCCAGGTACGCGGGGCCGTCCAGGTCCACCGTGGTCGTGTACGTGCCGACGCCCGAGACGTCCGCCAGGCCCGGCAGGTCGTGCCAGGGGGCGAGCCGGTCGAGGTCGAGGGTGAGGGTGTGGTCGCCGTCCGGGCGGCGGTCGCGGACCTCGAGGTGCCAGGTTCGCGGTTCGACGGGCTGGGGGATCCGGTCGATGTGAGTAGTGACCGTGCGGCCGGTCGAGAGGGTCGTGGTGTGCCGGCCTGCCGTGGTCGTGCGGATCAGCAGGTGACCGTGGTCGTAGCGGACCGAGTCTGCGGACGTCTCGGTGGCGTGCGGGCGGGTGCCCGTGCGGTCGCCGAAGAGCCCCGGGCGGCCGATGGCGACGATGCGGGCCTGGCCCGGGCGCAGCGCGACGCGCAGGCGGATGCCGTCGGCGTCCTCGGTGTAACGGGCGATGCGTTCTGCCCGTCCTGTCCAGGGATCCAGCAGGTACGGGACGCCGTCGGTGTCGGTACGCGCCAGCGTGACCTCGTGGTCGATGGGCGTGACCGGCGGTTTGGCGTTCTCCTGGTGCTTGCCGTTGCACAGGTAGTAGTAGTCCACCCGGCCGGCCACGCGGCGCATGGTGAGCAGGGTGGACGGGGTCGCGTACCGGGCCCAGGTGGGCTGGCGCGGGCCCCACGACTCCGCGTACCCCACCGAACCCCCGTACGGCGTGAACGCCGCGAACCCCGGCCATCCCGCGCCCGGCGCGCTCGCGTACGAGAAGCCGTGCAGCACCGTCTGGTTGAGCCCCGCCGCGTACGCGCCGCCCATCGTCAGCAGCAGCTTGCGCCACGTGGTCGTGTAGGCCCCGCCCTGGTACGCCCCCGCCTCGCAGGACAGCACCTCCCCGCCCGCCATGTCCCGGCCGCCCGCCAGGCAGCGGTAGTCGTCGAGGTTCTTGAAGCCGAGCGACTCGCCCTCGGGCACGTCGAGGATGGCCGCCGCCTCGATGGCGTCGGTCCGCAGCCCGTACGGCTGCGCCCGCAACCGCAGCCCCAGCGAGTGCGCCCAGTCGCGCAGGGCGGTGAAGTGGTGCTCGTTGAACAGCTCGGACACCGTGTCCCAGTAGTCCTTACGGGCGTGCCTGGTCAGCACCGGGTCGAAGGCGAACACCAGATCCTCGTCGGCCAGCACGACGACCGGCAGCACGTCGGTCAGCGGGTAGCCGCGCCGCCGCTCGAACTCGGCCGGCAGCTCCGGCGTCCACGGCAGGGCGTCGCTCTCGATCTCGATCGAGTCCTCGAACAGCGCCCCGCCCGATCGTTTCAGCAGCCTCCTGATGGCGGGGGTGAGCAGCCGCCGCTCCCAGAAATCGATCACCGCTTCGGTGCCCGCGCGGCTGAAGTGGTCCACCACGTACGCCTCGGGCGCGGTATGCGGGCCTGACTCCGGACGCTGGCCCGAGCCGCGCTGCCAGTAGGAGATGAGCAGCCATTCGCCGTCGCCGGGGGCCGTCCAGATGATCGTGCCGCCGTCCACGGGGACGGTCCGTACGGAGGCGGGGTCGAGGCCGGTCTCGTCGCGGGTCGAGTGTGCGGGCTCGACCCTGGCCGCCTGGACCAGCAGCAACGTACGCTCGCTCCGCCCTTCGACGGCGGGCGGCGAGTACGGACTTATCCGAGATGCTGTGATGAACAGCCGCGATCTCCGCCCCACCGAACCCGGCATCGGCCAGCTGATCGACCTCCCGCCGAATCTCGCTGGGCGTGACCTGGGTGGATGGGGCGCCGGGCCACTGGGCCCGACGCCCCGGTCGAAGAGACCGGCCTCAACCGCCCGCTGGGCGGTCAGGTGGTCAGGAGGGGATCGGGTAGGGGAAGGCGCTCGTCACGCCGATCTTGTCGTACTCCATCTTCGAGCGGTCGAAGTCGTCCTGCCAGTTGGCGTTCGTGACCTCGTTGCACTGGTACGACTGGTACTTGTCGTCGCTCACCTCGCCCACCTCGACGTTCGAGATGGAGAAGCCGCAGCCGCCGGCGTCCATGTGGACGCCGCGCGTCCCCGAGTCCGGCATCTGGCCCGCGGGGTCGTTGAGGACGTCCCCGATGACCATCTGCGTCACGTGGTTGTCGATGGCGTGCGGTTCGACGTTGTGCACGCCGTAGGTGTAGAAGGCGCCCATGTCGCCGCTGTCCAGGCCGGTCTCCTCCAGGCGGATGTAGGAGAAGCGGTTGCCCCTGGCGTAGTTGTCGGCGTTGGCGATCTCGGGGCGGACCTCCAGGCTGATGCCGTAGCGGGCGCTGTGCTTGACGACCACGTTGCTGACCTCGTTGTGGCCGGTGCTCATCAGCTCGATGCCGGAGGCGTCGCCGGGGACGAGCTCGCCGACGTGGTCGATGTAGGTGTTGCTGATGGTGTGGTGGCCGGAGATGTCACCTTCGCCGGGGTAGCCGCCTTCGACCTTGATGCCGTCGCCGCCGAGGTTGGCGAGCAGGCTGTCGGTGATCTTGACCCGTTCGTTCGCGAAGAGCAGGAAGATGCCGGTGAAGCCGGTGTCGGAGACGTGCAGCCTGGTCAGGCCGATGTCGCGGGTGTTCTCCAGGGTGATCATGCCGAACCGGTTGCGCGGCATCTCGATCTGCCGGTCGTAGATCGGGTACTTGTGCTCGTAGCCGGAGTCGCCGGAGGAGTTCCAGCCGTAGCGGTACCAGTTGACGAAGTCGGAGTACTGCAGGGCGAGCCCGTCGAAGGTGAGCCGCTCGACCCGCTTGTCGGGCGACGACCCGGCCAGCGAGATGATCGTCTTCACGGTCGGCGCCATGACCTTGTCGATGGAGGTCTTCGGCCAGTAGTAGACCTCGCTGTTGGCGAAGTCGAAGTAGTACTCACCGGGCTGGTCGAGGAAGCGCAGCGTGTTCTGCACGAAGTAGCGGGAGCCGCTGCGGCTGTTGACCAGGGCGAAGCGGCTGTCGTGGTTGAGGGTGAAGAAGTTCTTGCGGAAGTCCGCGCCGCCGAGCGGCACGTGGTCGGTGAACCAGCTCCACGACCCGCCCGACCAGACCACCATCTGGGCGTTCTTGTCGAAGTCGGCGTCCCACTCCTGCGGGATGTCCTTGGGGTCGAAGAACAGCCAGTTGTGCACGGCCTGGTATTCGGCCTCGGGCGTCACCGAGAACAGGTAGGGCGACCAGAGGTCGTCGGCGGTCCTGTTGGGGTGGCGGGCGGTGGTGGCGCGGGCGCCGTCCTCGAAGAGCGTGTAGAAGGTCCGGTCGACCTTCGTCTTGTAGATGTTGTCCTTGTACTTCTCCCACCCCGTGACCGGCCGGGCGCCGACGAGGCGGGCCTTGCCGGGGCCGTCGGCGCTGCGGTAGGTGATGGTGTGGCCGTCGCGGCCTGAGTCGGCGTCGGTGAACTCGATGGTCTTGTCGACGACGTAGTCACCGGCCTTGACGTTGACCACGATGTCGCAGTTCTTCTGGTACTTCGGGTTCCTGAGCTGGTCGCGGGCCTGCTCGATGGTCTTCCACGGGTTCCTGGCGCTGCCGTCGCCGCGTTCGCTGCCGGTGGTGGCCACGTAGTAGTCGCACGTCCTGGCCGTGGCAGTGGCCGGGGTGGTCAGGCCGCCCAGGAGTAACGCGACGGCGCCGATGGACCTGAGGATCACTGGCTCTCCTTAACCTCCCGCCACCGTTCGTACTCGGCGCGGGTCTCGGGGGTGAGGGGGTAGTAGTCGGACAGTGCGCCGCCCTCCTCGATGCGGGCCCTGCTGTAGCGCTCCCACTGCTCGTGGTCGGCGGCGGCCTCCAGCACCTGGCCGGCCCGGCGCAGCGGCACCACCACGGCGCCGTCGTCGTCGGCCACGCACAGGTCGCCGGGCAGCGCGAGCGCCCCGCCCACGGCCACCGGCACGTCGTACGCCCAGGGGAACAGCTCGGCCTGCGAGGCGTAGTGCGGGGTGGCGCCGGTGCACCAGATGGGCAGGCCGACGCCGCTGACGCGGGGCAGGTCCCTGATCCTGCCGTCCACGACGATGCCCGCGCCGCCCCTGCGCTTGAAGTAGCGGACCAGCATGTCGCCGAAGCAGCCGGTGTAGGCGCTCCCGTACGCCTGCACCACGAGCACGTCTCCTGGTTTGATGTCCTCGAGCACGTGCCACAGGGCTGTGTGCCGCTCGACGTACTCCTGCCCGAGCCCGGAGGCGATGTCCTCACGCTGCGGCATGAACTGCAGCGTGCGGACCCGTCCGGCGATCTTCTGGCCTTGGGCGATGGGGCGCGGGCCTTCGATGAAGGTCCGCCGGATGCCCTGGGCGTGCAGCTTGGCGCAGGCGGTGGCCGAGCTGATCCGGGACAGCCCCGCGATGAGCGCGGGATCGGGGTCCGCGGGCAGCGACCCGCGAACGGGGAGATCCCAGATGGCCTCGTCCATGTGACTCCTCAGTAGTGCTGGTGTGACGGCGTGCGGACGCGCGCGGTCGTGTGCAGGTCGAGCCGGATGCGGCGGCCGGGCGGCAGCTCCACGAGCAGCCGCGGGCCGTGCACCGGCACCTCCTGCTCGCTCTCGTGGATGGGGGGTGCGGTGTAGGCGCGGGGGTCGCCCGGGTAGCCGTCACCGGCGGAGCTGGTGGTGGTGACGTGGTCGATGTCGTGCTCGCCGAACTGGCCGGCCTGCACCACGACCCGGCGGGTGCTGCTGAGGCTGAGGTTGACCAGCTCCAGCTCGGCGCCGTCGGCGCGGACCGCGCTGACCAGGGCGGCCACGTCGGGCGGCAGGCCGGGGCGGTGGCGGTCGGCGTCGAAGTAGGCCAGGCGGGTCGGCAGCAGGCCGCCGTTGTAGAGCACCTGCGGGGTGCCGGTGACGAGCTGCAGCAGCGCCTCGGTGAGCACGGGGTTGAGCCGCTGCCAGTGGTGCACGTGGATGGTGGCGAGGTCGGCGTCGTCGGCCTCGATGAGCGCCATGCGGCGCTGCACCTGGCCGAGCGCGGTGGTGAGCATCAGCTCTGGGTAGGCCGGGTTGGCGCCGCGCAGGTACTCCAGCCAGGGCGCCTCGTGTCCCGCCTCCTCCTTGTTGCGGAACGGCCGCACGGTCGTCCAGTCGTAGCCGGACGCGCGGCGCAGCCGCTCCAGCCGGTCGGCGTCCGCGCCGCCGAGCGAGCGGTGCCAGAGCCAGACGGGCAGACCGAGCTGCGGCGGCTGGAAGTCGAACCAGCCGGAGTCGTCGTGCCGGTTGGGCACCAGCATGGTGGGTTTGCACGCCTCGTCGCCCAGCTCGGCCAGCCAGCGGTCGCTGATGCTCATCTCGGTCTCGGTGACGGCGGCCTGGGTGGCGCGCTCGTACACCGCCTCCAAGGGGTCGCGGCCGATGGCCAGCGCGGCGTCGTCGCCGGTCAGCAGATGGGCGTTGACGGCGGCGATCGCGGCGGCGGCGCCCACGCTGTAGAGGCCGTGCGGCCACTGCCAGCCGTAGTTGCCGCCGTACCAGCGGCCGTCGTGCAGCTCGCCGACGATGCCGGTCGGGCCCACGTTGTCGGGGATGATCCCGTCGTTGGCCTCGGCCCTGCGCTGCCAGGCGCCGATGTAGCGCAGCGCCCAGTCGCGGTAGCGGTCGTCGCCGTCGTACAGCCAGGCGTTGACGGCCAGGCTGGTCGCGGCGAGGTTGACGGCGACGTCACCGCGGCCGATGCGCTCGCTCATGGCGGCGCCCATGCGGGCGGCGTTGCACGGATCGCCGAGGTCCTCCCAGCGGGTGATGCCGGGCAGGTCGCGCAGCGGCAGGCCGAACGGCCGCATGCTGACCAGGTCGGTGTGGTAGGAGGCCCACTCCCACTGCAGGCCGTAGCGGGGGCCGACGGCGCCGTTGTGCGGGGCGCGGATGATGTCGTGCTCGGCGTCGTAGTTGGCCGAGCCCGGCAGGTACAGCTCGGCGAAGCGGCGGGCCCGCTCGGCGAACCGCTCGTCGCGCGGGTCGGCGGCGCAGATGCCGTAGAACAGCAGCATCGACTCGCCCTGGTGGAACCAGTCGTAGCCGCGCTCGTACTCGTCCACCAGGTAGCCCAGCTCGGTGAGCTGGGCGGTGACGCCCTCCCAGTGCTGCTTGGCCGCACCGAGCAGGTCGTCGGCGCCGCCGAGCTGGTAGAGGGTCGGCCAGTTGAAGAACGCCTCGTAGAAGTCGTCGGCCCCGTCGCGGTCGGCGGCCGGGCCGTGGTAGATCAGCCGCCCGTCGGGTCCGCAGTAGCGGCCGGCGAAGGCCCGCCAGGCCTCGTCGAGGGCGTCGAACAGCCGGCGTTCCAGCACCGCCCAGGCCGGGGGCGCGCCGAGCGGTACGGTCGCTCTGATCTCGCGCATGGTCACCCTTTCGTAGCTCCTGCCGTGAGGCCGCTGATGATGTGCCGCTGCATGAAGACGAAGAAGACGAGCAGGGGAGCGATGGCCAGCAGCAGCGTCGGGAAGACCACCGAGTAGTCGGTGGAGTACTGGCTGACCGCCGCGTAGACGCCGGTGGTGACGGTGTAGAGGCCGCTGCCGGGGCCGAGGATGATCTGCGGGTTCACGAAGTCGTTCCACACCGAGAAGGTGTTCAGGATGATCATCGTGGCGACCGCGGGCCGCATCAGCGGGAAGACGATCTGCCAGAACGTCCGCAGCCTGCCCGCCCCGTCCACCGCCGCCGCCTGGTCGAGCACGGCGGGGATGGTCGCGATGTAGCCGGCGTACAGGAAGATCGAGAACGGCAGCGTGAGCGTGGTCTCGAACAGCACGAACCCGCGGATGGTGCCCATCAGGCCGAGGGTCTTGAGCACGTACACGACGGGGATGACCAGCACCTGGCCGGGGATGAAGGTGCCGGCCAGGAAGAACAGCATGAGGACGCGGAAGCGGCGCTTGGGGCTGCGGGCGATCACGTACGCGGCGGGCGCGGCCAGCCCCACCGACAGCACGTTGACCGCCACCACGAACAGCAGCGTGATCGCGTAGCCCTTGGCCACGTTGAAGTTGGGGTTGGTCAGCGCCCTGCCGAGCGGTTCGAGGGTCAGGCCGCCCAGGCCGAACGGGTTGGCCAGGATGTCCTGCTGGCCCTTGAAGGCGTTGACGGTCAGCACGTACAGGGGGATGAGCATGAAGGCGGCGGCCGCCCAGAGGAACGTCTTTCTCATTGGTGCACCGCCAGCTCGCCGCGCCTGCGCAGCTTCGTCACCACGAACGCCAGCGCCGCCGTGACCACCATGAGGATCACCGACTGGGCCGAGCCGAAGCCGAGGCGGGCGTCGTGGAAGGAGTTCCAGAGGATGAGGTAGGCGACGGTCTGGGTCTGCCCGGCCGGGCCGCCCGCCGTCAGCGAGACGACCAGGTCGTACGTCTTCAGCAGCGTCACCAGCGACAGCACGATGTTCACCGTCACCGACGGCCCGAGCGCGGGCAGCGTGACGTTCCTGAACACCTGCCACCGCGTGGCCCCGTCGATGCGGGCCGCCTCGATCAGCGAGTGCGGCACCGCCTGCAGCCCGGCCAGGTAGAGCACCACGTTGACGCCGAACCCGGCCCACACCAGCACCGCGATCATGGTGACGGTGGCCCACGCCGGGTCGGACAGGAACGGCAGCACCTCGCCGCCCCAGGTGGTGATGAGGTTGTTGACCGCGCCGGTGGTGCCGAGGATGGCCGACCAGAGGAAGCCGACCACCAGGGCGCTGAGCACGTGCGGGTAGAACAGCACGATCCGGAAGAACGTGTTGAGCCGGGAGGCGCCGTTCACCAGGAGGGCGAAGCCGAGGCCGCACAGGTTGAGCCCGGCGGTGCCGGCCGCGGCGACGAGCAGGGTGACCAGCGCCGCGCGGCGCAGCTCGGGGTCGTCGAGCAGGTTGACGTAGTTGGCGGCGCCGACGAAGGCGGGGTCGGCGCTGAAGCCGTCCCAGTCGGTCAGGCTCAGGTAGAGGGCCAGGCCGACCGGGACGATCAGCATGACCACGTAGAGCACGGTCGCCGGCGCCACCATCAGCGTGGTCGCCAGGCCCTCGGTGCGGCGCCTGGAGCGCTCGCCCACGGGGGGCCGTCGCACGGTCGGGGGTGCCTCCCGGGTGAGCGTCATGACTTGCCGGCCACCCAGCGGTCCACGCCCTCCGCGACCTCCTTGGGTGACTTGCCCACGTACAGGCCCTGGACCTCGGTGTTCCACGCGGCGTTGAAGCCCTTGGGCAGGGTGGCGTCGCCGTAGCCCTCACCCTGCGGGACGCCCTGCGGCGCCTGGTCGAGGATCTCCTGGACCTGCTTCTCCAGCGGGGTGAACGCGCGCTCGACGCCGGTGCGGAAGTTGCCGTCCTGGGCGAGCTGGCTCTTGACCGCCCCGGGGTCGGTGACGAGCCACTGGACGAGCTTGAGCGCGGCGTCCTTGTTGGGGGTGGACTTGAGGATCATGTACGGGGCCGCCAGTGTCGCGCCCTGCGGCCCCGGGTAGGTCTGGCCCTTGTCGACCGGGGCGGGGAAGACGCCGACCTCGAAGTCCTTCTCGGCCTTGGCCTCGGTGGCGGTGAACCAGCTCCCCATGACGTACATGCCGGATTTGCCGGACAGGAAATTCGTCTCGGCGTCGGCGTACTTCATGCCGAGCGCGTTCTTGTCGACGTACCCCTTGTCGATCCAGGTGCGGTAGCGCTCCAGGTAGGGCAGCAGCGACTCGCCCGCCTTGATCTTGCCCGCCTTGACGTCCTGCTGCCAGGTGGGATGCAGCTGCGCCCTGCTGGGGTTGGACAGCTGCAGCACCTGCAGCCCGGTGAGGAAGTCGCCGCCGGTCTGCAGCGGCAGGTAGCCCGCGTCCTTGAGCTTGCCCATGGCGGCGTCGAACTCGTCGAACGTGGTCGGCGGCTCCTTGATGCCCGCCTTCTCGAACGCGGCCTTGTTGTAGAAGACCAGCGACTGGGCCTGCACGCCGACGCCGACGGTGTAGATCCTGCCGCCCAGCTTGGCCTGCTCGGCGAGCGGCGTGTCCTTGGCCCACGGCTGGTCGCTCAGGTCGAGAAGCTGCTGGGCCAGCGTCTCGTCGGCCATCAGCGTCTCCACCACGTCGGGTGCGTTGCCTGCGGCGAGCTGCTGCGGCAGCGTGTCGGCCACGCCCTTGCCGGTCGGCGCCTCGATCTTGACGTCGATGCCGGGGTTGGCCTGCTCGAACGGCTTGACCAGGCCCTCCCAGTACGTCTGGGTGAGGTTCGGGCTGATGTTCACCAGCATCCGGACGGTGACCTGGCCGTCCTCGTTCTGCTGCGCCTGGGAGTCGCCGGCGAAGCCGCCCCCGCCGCAGCCGGTCAGGACGAGCAGGCAGCCGAGGGCCGATAGGGCGAGGGACGGTCGGGGGGAACGCATCGCACCTCCAAGGGGGCGAGATCTGCGACGCCTTTTAATGGGTCGGTACTCGATTAGCGATTATTTAATACGTTGGTCACATGGGGTCGTCAAGGGGATATGTGACGCTACAAAAACGTTTCTAGCGGCTTACTGAGTCATAAGTACGTTAAAGTGGGCCCGTGAACGCACCCGATGACGACAAGCGGCTGGTGGTGGGCGACGAGGAGCTCGCCACGCTGCGGGAGTGGGCCGCGCGCGAGCCGGCCAAGGGGACGGCGCTGCGCAGCCGCATCGTCCTGGCCTGTGCCGAGGGGCTGCCCCGCAAGGAGATCGCGAGCAGGCTCGGCGTGAGTCCCGCCACGGTCGCCAAGTGGCGGGCCCGCTTCGTCGAGCGCGGCATCGACGGGCTCGACGACGCGCCCAGGCCGGGCCGCCCGCGCAGCCCCGAGCGGCAGGAGGCCGAGCGGGTCATCGCCGCCGCGGCCGACGGCGCCGCCGTGCCGTCCACCAGGACGATGGCCGCCCAGCTCGGCCTCTCGCAGTCCACGGTGGCGCGCATCTGGCAGGAGCAGCAGATCGCGCCGCCCGCCGCCCGCCTGCTGCCCAGAGAGCTGCTGTCCGACCGCGTCTACGCGCTGCTGCGCGGCTGGATCGTCTCCGGCGAGCTGACGGCCGGGCAGCGCCTGGTGGAAGCCGAGATCGCCCGCCGGGTCGGCACCAGCCAGGCACCGGCACGTGAGGCGATCAAGCGGCTGGCGCACGAGGGCCTGGTCATCTCCTATCCGAACCGGGGCAGCTACGTCGCCGAGATCTCGGACGAGCAGGCCCGGGAGGTTCGCGACATCAGGGTGTTGCTGGAGGAGTATGCCGCACGAGGCGCGGCTGCCCGCATCCAGCCCGAGACGTTGCGCCAGCTCTCGGCCGACGTGCTGGCCATGCGCAAGGCGGCGCGCGACGGCGACATCGGCGCCTTCCGCGACGCCGACCTCGCCTTCCACCGCCGGGTCTGCGCGGCCTGCGGAAACTCCTTCCTGCTGCGGCTGTGGCGGACGATCGAGTCGAACCTGTGGAGCCTGCACGTCGTGGGCAACCCGCTCTACGACGGCGACTGGGGCGCGATGGCCGGTCACCACGACGACCTGGTCGCGGCGCTGGCCGCGGGCGACCCCGAGGAGGCCGCCCGCCTGTTCGCCGCCCACGCCCGTGGCGAGGCCTCCCGCACCCGCCCCAAGAACGCGGCAGGTGCGGGCGACGCCGTGATGGTTCAGACAGATGGTGTGATTCGGGCAGATGGGGTGGTTCGGGCGGACGGGGTGGTTCAGATGGACGGGGCGACCTCGTAGGTGGCGCCGCGGCGGGTGTTCAGCACGATCACGTTCGGTTCCGGCCGCTCGGTCTTGACCGGCCGGCCGTGCTCGGTGACCGTCACAGGGCCCGCCGTGCGCAGCGTCAGCCGCCGCCCGAGGTCCGACCTGATCCGGCCGCGCCGCAGCGCGCCACCGGCCCACTCCACGTCCACCTCGAACCCGCCACGGGCCCGCAGCCCCCGGTAGGACCCGGCCGGCCAGGCGGCGGGCAGGGCGGGCAGCAGGTGCACCTGGTCGGCGTGGCTCTGCAGCAGCATCTCGGTGATGCCCGAGGTGCCGCCGAAGTTCCCGTCGATCTGGAACGGCGGGTGCAGGTCGAACATGTTGGGGGCGGTCCGCGCGGGCACCAGCAGGTTCGACAGCCGCTTGTACGCCTCGGCCGAGTCCAGCAGCCGCGCCCAAAAGTTGATCTTCCAGGCCAGCGACCACCCGGCGCCCGCCTCGCCGCGCAGCTCCAGCGTCCGCCGCGCGGCCTGGGCCAGCTCCGGCGAGAGCCTGGGGTCGATCTGGTGCGCGGGGAACAGCCCCCACAGGTGGGAGATGTGCCGGCTGCGCGACAGCGCCGCGTCGCCCCGGTAGTCCTCCTGCCACTCCTGGATCTGCCCGAGGTGCCCGATCTGGTTGGGGACGAGCCGCCCGCGCGCCTCCGACGCCTTGGCCGCCAGCTCCGGCTCGGCCCCGAGCACCTCCGACGCCTCGGCGAAGGCCCCGAACAGCTCGCGCAGGATCTGCATGTCCATGGTCGGGCCCGCGCAGATGCTGACGTTCTCGCCGTCGTCCTCGTGGTGGCCGACCTCCGGGGAGTGCGACGGGTTCGTCACCAGGTAGCCGGACCCGGGGTCGGTCTGCAGCGTGTCGAGGAAGAACTCCACAGAGCCCTTGATCAGCGGGAAGTGCTCGCGCAGCCGCCGCTCGTCGCCGGTGTAGAGGTAGTGCTCCCACAGGGTCAGGCAGAGCCAGGCGCCGCCGGTCGGCCAGACGCCGTAGAAGGCGAAGTCCACCGGCGCGGTGCCGCGCCAGCCGTCGGTGTTGTGGTGGGCGACCCAGCCCTTGGCGCCGTACTGCGTCTTCGCGGTTTTCGCCCCCGTCTCCGACAGGTCCTTGATGAGGTCGAAGAGCGGGTCCATGCACTCGATGAGGTTGCCCGGTGCGGCCGGCCAGTAGTTCATCTCCAGGTTGATGTTGATCGTGTACTTCGACTCCCAGGCCGGGGTCAGCGAGTCGTTCCAGACGCCCTGGAGGTTGGCCGCGTGGCCGGGGGAGCGGGAGGAGGAGATGAGCAGGTAGCGGCCGTACTGGAAGTAGAGCGCGGCGAGCTGCGGGTCGGTGTCGAGCTGCTTGCGGGCGATGCGCTCGTCGGTCGGCAGCGCGGCCGCGTCGGACGTGCCGAGGTCGATCGACACCCGGCCGAACAGCTCCTGGTAGTCGCGTACGTGCTTGCGCCGCAGCACCTCGTACGGCTGCCCGCTCGCCCGCTTGAGATACCGCCCGGCCACCTCGGCGGGGTCACCGCCGACGTCCCGGTAGCTGCGGTAGCTGGAGCCCATGGAGATGAGCAGGGTGACCTCGTCGGCGCCCTCGACCGACAGCGTGCCGCCCTCGGTGCGCACGGTGCCGCGCTTGGCCTCCGCCTTGGCCAGGGCACGGAAGCGCACCTCGCCCTTCAGCCCCTGGGTGTCGCCGCTGACGCCGTCGAGCGCGATCGTGTCGTGCCCGGCCGCCGAGGAGGTGACGTTCTGCGGGCTGGTGAAGGCGGCCTGGAACGTCACCGAGCCCGGCTTGTCGGCGCTGAGCCGGACCACGATGACCTGGTCGGGGTTGCTCGCGAGGACCTCCCGGGTGTGCCGCACGCCGTCGCGCACGAAGCTCACGGAGGTGACGGCGGTGGTCAGGTCCAGCTCGCGGCGGTAGTCGGTGAACTCGTCGGAACCGGGGAAGGTCAGCGTCAGGTCGCCGAGCACCTGGTACGGCGCCTGCTCGCTGGGCTGCCCGAGGAACTTCTGGTCGGCCAGGTTCTGGGCCGCCTTCCACTTGTCCTCCCACACCCACTGCCGGATCTGGGGGAGCGCGGCCAGCGCCTCGGGGTTGTCGTAGGTGTGCGGGCCGCCGGCCCAGATGCTGTCCTCGTTGAGCTGGAGCCGTTCTGTGGCCACGCCGCCGAAGACCATCGCGCCCAGCCGGCCGCAGCCGACGGGCAGCGCCTCCAGCCACTGGGCGGCCGGGCGGGTGTACCAGAGGGTCAGGGCGTCGTCGCCGGCGGCGGCCCAGGCGGGGCCGGCCGCGACGCCGTTCACGAGCAGGGATCCGGCGGCGGCCGTCAGACCGGTCGCGAGCACGCCTCGGCGCGTGTAGCCGTCGTTGGTCACGGTTGCTCCTGTTCGGTGGGGTGGGGGATGGACGCTCGCCCGGGGGCGACGAGCCGGCTGCCCGGGGTCAGTGCCGGGTGCGCACTGCCGTGCGCACGAGCCAAGGGCGAGAATCGCCCTATACATGGGATGTATCTTTACGTCACACTGCCGATATCTGTCCAGACCCGGCGTAATTTCGTTGAAACATCGGAGGAAAAGCCGTGAGCCGTATCGACGCCCACCACCACGTCTGGGACCTGGCGGCCCGCCCGCACGCCTGGCTCGACCCCGAGCCGATGGCGCCGGTGCGGCGCACGTACACGCTGGACGACCTCGCCGGGCACGCCGCGGCGGCCGGCGTGACCCGCACGGTGCTCGTGCAGGTGCTGCCCGACCTGGACGAGACCCGCGAGTTCCTCGCGCTCGCAGCCGCGTCCGAGCTGGTCGCCGGCGTGGTCGGATGGATCGACCTCACCGCGCCGGGCGTCGCCGACACGCTGGCCGCGCTGCCGCCGGGGCTCGTGGGCGTGCGCCACGGCGTGCAGTCCGAGCCCGACCCGGCCTGGCTCGACCGGCCAGGCGTGCGCCGCGGGCTGGCCGACGTGGCCGCCGCCGGGCTCGCCTACGACCTGCTCACGCTGCCGCACCAGCTCCCTTCCGCGATCAGGACGGTGGCCGCGCTGCCCCAGCTGACGTTCGTGCTCGACCACCTGTCCAAGCCGCCGATCGCGAGCGGCGAGCTGGAGCCGTGGCGCGGCCACGTCAGGGAGCTGGCCGCGTACCCGAACGTCTACTGCAAGCTGTCCGGCATGGTCACTGAAGCAGTCACCGAAGCAGCCACCGAAGCCGTCAACGAGGCCCTCAACGAGGCCGGCCGCACGTCCTGGCGGGTGTCCGACCTGCGGCCGTACGCCGAGACCGTGCTGGAGGCGTTCGGGCCCGAGCGGGTGATGTTCGGCTCCGACTGGCCGGTCTGCCTGCTCGCCGCCCGCTACGACCAGGTCGTGGCGGCCGCCGACGAGCTGTGCGCCGGCCTGTCGGAGGACGAGCGGGCCGCCGTCTTCGCCGGGACCGCCCGCCGCGCGTACAAGATCTAGGCGGCCTCCACCCTGAACGTCGTGTGGTAGCTGCGCGACTCCTGCGGGCCCAGCCAGATCATGCTGCCGTCCTGGCGGGCCGCAGCGTCGCCCGCCACGTGGTGGGTGGAGGGCTCAAGACCGACCGCGTAGTTGCCCGAGCGCAGGTTCAGCCACTCGAAGAAGTACGGGAACTCCGCCGCCCGCCACTCGACGGCCACCCGCATGCCGATCCGGTCGTTGACCACGGCCACTCGGTGCAGGCCGTCGGAGCGCGGCACCAGCGCGTGCTCGTACACCTGCTCCACGAACCCCGGCGCCGGCCCGGGGAAGACGACGTGGTCGGCCTTCTGCTCGGCGACGCTGTCGCTCTGCCACAGCGTCTCGCGGACGTCGGCCTCCAGCCTGGCGCCCTCGTCGAGCAGCGGCCAGCCCAGATTGATGTGGTACAGGTACATGTGCGGCGTCGGCTCGAACCCGGCGTTGGTCACCGTGTCGGTCAGCCGGATCTCGTCGCCGCCCAGGTCGGCCTCGATCCGGCGGACCAGCCGCAGGTTCTCGGCGAACACCGCGGCCTGCCGCATCTCGCCCTCCGCCCACAGCACGCAGCGCTCGCCGTCCCACCGCTCGCCGTAGCCGGTCAGCCGCGCGGGCAGGTTACCGGCCCGGCCGTGCAGCCCGTGCCGTACGGACGCGCGCGGCGGATACCGGTAACCCCCGGCGGGCACGTCGCCGCCGAACAGCGTGTGGTCGAGCCCGGCCGTCACGATCAGCCCCGAGAACGAGCGCAGCCACGACAGCCCGTCCTCGTCGTTGTTCTCGTGCAGCCCCGGGTGCCGGAAGCCGGTGGGTGAGCGCCAGCCGAAGGCGCGCCCGGCGTGTTCGGCGTGCCCGATGTCCATGCACCGGTCCACCAGCACGTCGAACGCCAGCCCGGAGCCGGTGCGGAACTCCAGCGTCCTGATGCCGCGCTCGACGCCGTCGCCCAGCGTCACCAGCCGGACCCCGCCGGCCGCGCTCAGATCGCCCGTCAGCTCGGCCAGCCGGCCGCGGTTCGGCATCATGCCATCACCCACCCTCCGTTGACTTCGATGGTCTGGCCCGTGACGAAGGAGGCGTCGGGGCCGGTCAGGAACGACACCACGGCGGCCAGCTCGTCCGGCGTGCCACGCCGCTGCAGCGCCTGCCGCTCCAGCACCATGCGGTTGTACGCCTCCAGGTCCTCGTGGATCTCCTCGGCCGCCGTCGGGAACGCGCCGGGCGAGACGCAGTTGACCCTGATCTCGCGCGGGCCCAGCTCGCGGGCCAGCGCCCGGGTGAGCGCCGCCGCCGCGCCCTTGGTCGAGACGTACGCGGCCAGGTCGGACCAGCCGCCGTGCATGGTGATCGAGGCGACGTTGACGATCGCGCCCCCGCCGAGGCCGAGCATGTGCCGGGCGGCGTGCTGCGCGCACAGCCAGTAGGCGCGCTGGTTGACCGCCACCACCTCGTCGTACTCGGCGGGCGGCATCTCGAGGAACGGCCTGGCCGGGTAGACGGCGGCGTTGTTGACCAGGATGCCGACCGGGCCGAGCCGCTCGGCCGTCTCGGCGAACGCCGCCTCGATCGCGGCCGGGTCGCGCAGGTCGGTCTTCAGGTTGAGCGCGCCGGACAGGCCGCCCGCGTCGACGTCGAGTGCCGCCACCCGGTGGCCGTCGGCGGTCAGGCGGCGCACGATCGCGCCGCCGAGCGCGCCCGCGGCTCCCGTGACGAGCGCCGTGGTCATGTCGTCCTCCATTCCTCGTGCAGGTCCTTCAGCAGGCGCCGGGGCGGTGTCCCGGCCAGCAGCCCGTCGCGGACGATCGCGGACGAGCGCCGCTGCCGCTCGATGTAGCCGGGGAAGCGCGGCCTGATCCAGGCGGCCTCCAGCGTCGCGCGGGTGTCGCGGTAGAAGCCGTCGCCGTTCTCCCAGACGGAGTGCGCGGCCGGCTGCCCGCCGGTGGCGGGGAACAGCCCGGCCTGCACCGGCTCCGACGTCAGCCGCAGCAGGTGCGTCCGCACCGGCTCCCGCTTGTCCAGGGCGCGGCGCGAGACCGCGAGGCCGGTGCCGCCCAGCACGCTGCCGGGCGGACCGCCGGGCCAGGCGGGCGCGTCGGAGAAGGCCAGCGGGTACGTGACGTAGCCGTACAGCAGGGGACACCAGTCGATCCGGCCCGCCGCGATCGCGTCCAGCACGCCGATCGGGTTGAGCAGCGACACCTCGCGGTCCGCGTGCGCCAGCAGCTCGGCCATCAGCTCCAGCGCCCGCTCGCCGGCCGCCTCGTCCAGGAACTCGCCGCAGGTCAGCGCGCAGAACATGAGGAACGCGTGCGGCCCGCCGAGGCACAGGGCCATCCGCGCGCCCCGCGCCTGCGCGGCCACCTCGGGCCAGGTGCCCGGCACCCGCAGGCCCTGCCGGGCGGCGGCCACCTGGGCCGCGGCGTCCAGCGGCAGCGCCCACTGGCGGCCGTCCAGCCGGTAGCTCTCCCAGGACCGGCCCGCGAACCGCAGCCCGGCCAGCTCCTCAGGGGCGAACAGCTCCTCCATCGGCACCAGCGCGTCCACCGCCGCGCCCAGCCCTGGATGGTCGATCACCAGCACGTCGTACGTCTCGGCCAGCGTCGCGATCGGCTCGGACTCGAACCCCTCCAGGGGCTGCCTGTCCCACCTGATCGGCTCGGGCACCCGCCCGTACGGGTGCTCGCCCGCCTGGTCGAGCCGGGTCAGCCGCTCCAGCGGCGCGTACCCGCGCGGATGGTCCCAGGTCAGTCCTCGCATGCCAGCACGCCCTCCGCCACCAGCTCGGCGGTGCGCTCGGCCGGGTAGCCGAGCTCCGCGAGCAGCTCCCTGGTGTGCTCGCCCACCAGCGGCGCGCCCCTGCGCACCTCCGGTGGGGCGGCGCTGAGGCCGTAGGGGAAGCCGGGCGTGGTGACCGTGCCCTCGGTGCGGTGCTCGTAGGTGACGAACGAGCCGTTGTGCTCGACCTGCGGGTCGGCGACCAGGTCGGCGTAGCCGTACACCGGGCCCGCCCACAGGTCGTGGCGGGCGAAGATCTCCAGCCACTCCTCCGTCGTGCGCTCGGGCAGCCGGGACGCCACCAGCGCGGTGATCTCGTCGCGTCTGGTGTGGCCGTCGGCGTCGCCGTCCATCGCGGCCAGCTCGGGCAGATCGAGCGCCAAGGCCAGTCCGTCGAGCCGCGGCATGCCGAGCGCGACGTAGCCGTCCTTCGTGGCGAAGACGCCGTACGGGGCCCTGATGTAGGTGTGGCCGTGCGGCTCACGGCCGCGCCGCTGCGGCACCTTGCCGACCGTGAAGATCGAAAGCTCCTGCATCTGCACGGCGACCGCCGCGTCCAGCATGTTCACGCTCACCCGCTGGCCCTCGCCGGTCCGCTCACGGTGCAGCAGCGCGGCCAGCGCGCCCTCGAAGGCGCTGTAGGCGGTGATGGCGTCGATCGCGTACGAGCCCGCGGGCGCCGGCGGGTCGCCCTCCCTGCCCGTGCTCAGCATGGCCCCGCTCATGGCCTGCAGCAGCAGGTCCTGGCCTGGGCGGGCGGCATAGGGCCCGGTCTCGCCGTAGCCGGACATGGAGACGTACACGATGGACGGGTTGAGCCCGCTGATCGTGTCGTGGTCCATGCCCAGCCGCTCGGCCACGCCCGGCCGGTAGTTCTGCAGGAACACGTCGGCCGTCGCGGCCAGCCGGTGCACGATCTCGCGGCCCGCCTCGGACTTGAGGTTCACCGCGAGGCTGCGCTTGTTGCGGTTGAGCGACAGGAACGAGGCGTTGACCTTGTTGCCGGTCGCGCCGCCCGCCGGGGCGTGGCGCTGCCACTCGCCCGTGACCGGCTCCACCTTGACCACGTCGGCGCCGAGGTCGCCGAGCCGCATCGCGGCCAGCGGCCCCGCCATCGCGATGGACAGGTCGATCACCCGGTAGCCGTCGAGCACGCCCATGTCAGCGCCCCTCGAAGACGGGCTCGCGGCGGGCGGCGAACGCGGCCCTGCCCTCGGCGGCGTCGGCCGTGGCGAAGCAGACGGTCTGCAGGTCGCGCTCGTACCTGATGGCCTGGTCGAGCGGCATCGAGTAGGCGGCGCCCAGGTTGGACTTGGCGGTCTGCGCGGCGATCGGCGGGCGCCTGGCGATGGTGGCGGCCAGCTCCTTGGCCGCCGCGGCCAGCGCCCCGGGCGGGTACACCTCGGTGACCAGGCCCCACGACAACGCGCGGGCGGCGTCGATCGGGTCGCCGGTCAGCAGCATCGTGGCCGCGTTGCTGGGGCCCACCGCGTGCGCGAGCAGCGCCGACTGGCCGCTGCCGCCGATCCAGCCCAGCTTGATCTCCGGCGCGGCGAACGTCGCCGTCTCGGACGCCAGCCGGATGTCGCAGGCCAGCGCCAGCTCCAGGCCGCCGCCGTAGGCGTAACCGTTGATCGCCGCGATGATCGGCTTGCGCAGCGCACGGACGGCGTCGCCGTAGTCGCCGCGGTTGCGGAACTCCCACGGCGTCGCGTACTCGTCCAGCTCGCGGATGTCGCTGCCGACGCAGAACGAGCGCTCGCCCGCGCCCGTCAGGACGGCCACCCTGATCTGCGGGTCGGCGTCCACCCTGGTCAGGCAGGCGCGCAGCGCTGCGGCCATGTCGGGGGTGATGGCGTTGAGCTTGGCGGGTCGGTTGAGGGTGACGACGGCCACCGGGCCGTCGACGTCGATGAGGACGTCCAAGGGGAGGCTCATTTCTAGCAGCAGAATTTCTAGCAGCAGAGACGTACGTGCTGTTCGGCGTCGGCGCGGGCCACCTCGACCACCGTGCGCATGGCCTCCTCGGCCTTGCGGTGGTGGCGGCGCCTGATGGCCTGGGCCACGCGCTCGTGGTTGGGCAGCGTTTCCTTGTTGTGCGCCACCGAGCGGGTGTGCACCTGGCGCACGGACCGCAGGGCGATGCTGATCATGTCGTAGAGGTAGAGCAGCAGGTCGTTGTCGGCGGCGGCGAACACCGCCTGGTGGAAGGCCAGGTCGGCCTCGATGAACGGCTCGGGGTCGTCGGCCGTGGCGTACAGCGCGGCCAGGGCCTCGTCGATGCGGCGCAACGCCGCCGCGTCGGCCCGCTCGGCGGCCACCCTCGCGGCGCCGGGCTCCAGCGCGACCCGCAGGTCGGCCAGCACCCGGATGTCCTCGGGGCGCGGCTCGGGCTCGAACCGCCAGCTCAGCACGTCGGCGTCGAGCAGGCTCCACGACTCGCGGGGCCGCACGATCGTGCCCGCGCTCCTCCTGGTCTCCAGCAGGCCCTTGCCGGCCAGCACCTTCACGCCCTCGCGCACCGCCGAGCGGCCCACGCCCAGCTCGCCGACCAGCTCCTCCTCGATGGGGATGGAGGTGCCTGGCGCCAGCTCGCCGTTGACGATGCGGGCGCCGAGCGCGCGTACGACCTGGACGTGCCGGGCCGCGTCACTGCGGGGATCAGTAGCCACGGACCCGCACGCTATCCCGAGCCCGGCCGAATTCCTAGACCCTTCATCAGATGAAGTTCGAGTTTCATCTGATGAAGTCTTCACAGAGCCGCGGTCCGGTAGTAGCTTGCCGTGAGGCTGGTAGCCGCCGTGAGGCGCCAACCGACATCTCCCGACATCTGCCGACCTCGACCCACCCCCACCTCCGTTCGCGAGGGAGCGGCCATGACGACCCTGGGACTCATCCACACCTCGGCCACGCTCGTGCCGGTCTTCGCCGACCTGTGCGCGCGGCACCTGCCGGGCGTCGAGACGTTCAACATCGTCGACGACAGCCTGATCAAGAACACCGTCACCGCCGGGCGCCTCACCCCCGGCACCGCGCGCCGCGTCGCCGGGCACATCGCCTCCGCCGAGGCGGCGGGCGCCGACCGCATCCTGGTCACCTGCTCCTCCATCGGCGCCGCCGTCGAGGCAGCGGAGCCGCTGACCGGCGTGCCCGTCACCCGCGTGGACCGGCCCATGGCCGACCGCGCCGTCGCCATCGGGCGCAGGATCGGCGTCATCGCCACCCTCGCCACCACCCTCGACCCCACCGCCGACCTCGTACGCCGCCGCGCCGAAGCGGCAGGAGCCGGCGTCACGCTCACCGCCCGGCTGTGCGAGGGCGCGTTCGAGGCGCTGATGAGCGGCGACGCCGCCACCCACGACGCCCGCGTCGCCGCCGCGCTCACCGAGCTGGCCGGGGAGGTGGACGTCATCGTGCTCGCCCAGGCGTCCATGGCTCGGGTCGCGGACGCCGTCGTCTCGCCCGTGCCCATCCTGGCCAGCCCGCCCCTGGCCATGGAGCACCTCGCTAAGGAGCTGCATGCGTGAGCTGACCGTCGCCACGTACCAGGTCGTCACCCGGCTGCCGCTCGACCAGGCGGTCGGCGCGATCGCCGGCGAGCAGAGCACCGGGACGTTCGTCAGCGTCGCCGGCGAGACCGACGAGCTGCGCGCCCGGCACGGCGCCGTCGTGCTGGACATCACCGAGGTCCCGCCGCCCATCGCCGAGCCGCTGCCAGGGGCGCGCGGTGACGGGCCGCTGCGGGCGGCGCTCGTCCGCATCGGGTTTCCCCTGGAGAACACCGGGCCTTCGCTGACGAACCTGCTGCCCGTCGTCGCCGGCAACCTCTACGAGCTGCGCGAGGCGGCCGGGCTCAAGCTCGTCGACCTGGAGCTGCCCGCCGCGTTCGGGGCGGCGTACCTGCCGGCCGCGTACGCCGTCGAGGGCACCAGGGGGCTCGTCGGGCGGCCCGACGGGGTGCTCATCGGCACCATCGTCAAGCCCAACGTCGGGCTGCGGCCCGCCGACTACGTGCCGCTCGTGCGCGAGCTGGGGCTGGCCGGGGCCGACTTCATCAAGGACGACGAGGTCAACGCCGACTGCCCGCCCGCGCCGCTCGCCCAGCGGGTCAAGGCCGTCACCGGGGCGCTCGACGAGGTCGAACGGCGTACCGGGCGGCGGCCCATGTACGCCTTCAACATCAGCGACGAGCCCGACCGCATGCTGCGCAACCACGACCTGGTGGTGGCCGCGGGCGGGACCTGCGTGATGGTGAACCTCAACGTCGTCGGTTTCCCGTCCGTCGCCATGCTGCGGCGCCACGCCCGCGTCCCCATCCACGCCCACGTCACCGGCATCGGAGCACTCGCCCGGCACCCCGGGCTGGGGATCGGGTACGTCGCCTACCAGAAACTGGCGCGCCTGGCCGGTGTGGACCACCTGCACTGCGGCGGCTTCCACAGCAAGTTCTACGTCACCGACGACGAGGTGGCCGCAACGGTCACCGCCGTCCGCACACCGCTGCTCGGCGGCTTCCCTTGCCTCCCCGTCCTGTCCTCCGCCCAATGGGCCGGCACCGCCCCCGTCACCTTCGACCGCACGGGCACGGACGACCTGCTGATCCTGGCCGGTGGCGGCGTCCTCGGCCACCCCGACGGCCCCGCCGCCGGGGTGACCAGCATCCGCCAAGCCTGGAGGGCGACGACCTCCGGCACCCCCCTGGAGAAGGCAGACACCCCCGAACTGACCCGCGCCCTGACCCACTTCGGCGGAATGGTCCCCCGATGAGGCAGGCATGGGGCATCACCTGCACAGGGGTGGTGTGGTGACGCTTTTCGGGTTCGTTGCCGATGACTTCACCGGGGCTACGGATGCTTTGTGGCAGTTCAGGCGCTTTGGACTGAGCGGGTCGCTGGTGACCGATGCGCGGCGGTTGCACGATCGCACCGACGTCATCGGGCTCGCCACCACGGCGAGGGCCGCCGAGGATCCGGTGGCGGTCGCGCTGCCGGCGCTTGAGGCGGTGGCGGCTCTCGGGCCGGCGGTGGTGCAGTACAAGGTCTGCTCGACGTTCGACTCCGCGCCCGAGCGGGGCAGCATCGGGGCCGTCATCGCGGCCCTGCGCCGCACCGGGCTCGCTGAAGGGCCGGTGCCGGTGCTGGCCGCGCAGCCCGAGTTCGGGCGTTACACCTGGTACGCCAACCACTTCGTCCGCTATGGCGATGACGTGCTCCGTCTCGACCGTTACCCGCCCGCCCGCGATCACCCGGTCACCCCCGCCAGTGAAGCCGACCTGCGGGTCCGGCTCACCGAGCAGGGCGCCGGGCGGGTCGGCCGGCTGCCGGCGGACGCGACGCCCGAGCAGTACCTCGCCCGCCGCGACGACGACGCCGTCATCGCCGACGCCACCACCGACGCCCACCTCCACACCCTCGGCCACCTCCTCCTCTCCACCGCTTGGTCCTCGGCTTCGGGGTCTCGCCCCTCCGCGCGGGTGCTGTGGTGTGTGGGGTCCGGGGGATTGAGCCAGGCGCTGGCGTGGGCGGCGGCAGAGCGGCGGGCGCCCATGGAACCCGGGCCCGGACCGGTCGGACAGAGCCCGGGCGCGGCCGGACAGCCGGCGCTGGGGGCGATGGTGCCGGTGCTGGTGGTTTCTGGGAGCCGGTCTTCTGTTACCGCGCGGCAGATCGCCGCCGCCCGGCAAGCCGGGTGGGAGGTCGTGGATGTGGCTGAGGGGCTCTCCGTGGCGGAGGAGAGTTTGCGGGCGGGGCGGCACACCATCGTGCAGTCCACCCTGGGGCCCGTCCGTGACCCGGAAGGGATCGGGGAGGCGCTGGGCCGGGTGGCGGTGGCGGCGGTGCGGGGTGGGTTGACGCGGCGGGTGGTGGTGGCCGGGGGCGACACCTCCGGGCAGGTGGTGGCGGCGTTGGGTGCCCATGCGCTGGACGTGGTCGGATCCCTGGCGGTGGGCGGGCCCGTTTGCGTGCTTTCCGCGGATGATCCGGCGGTCGATGGGCTGGAGGTGGCGCTCAAGGGCGGTCAGGTGGGGCCGGATGACTTCTTTCTCCGGGCGGCCGCGGGTTCACTTCCGACCGTGCGCGGTGGCCGCGGGACGGGATGATGGTCGGCATGCACTTCCAGCCGATCGAGCGCCCCGCCCAGGCGTTCCAGCAGCCCGTGACCCCCGCCCATCTCCAGGAGATCAGCCGCCGGGTCTTCGGCCGCGACGCCGTGGAGGCGGTCGAGCTGGGCCTCGGCATGTACAACACCACGTACAAGGTGACGGTCGAGGGGCGGGACCGGCCGGTGGTGATGCGGTTCGCACCGGAGCCCGCCCGTCAGGCCCGCTCCGAGCGGGAGCTGATGCGCAACGAGTACGCGACCGCCCCCTACCTCGCCCCGATCGCCCCGCTGATGCCCAGGATCATCGCCGCCGACTGGTCGCACGAGCTGATCGGCCGCGACTACCTCGTGCAGACGCTCCTGGACGGCGTGCCCGCCCCCGACGGCCTGCCCGGCTACCCCCGCCCCACCTGGACGAGCTTCTTCAGGAAGATGGGGGAGATCACCAGAAAGATCCACGACGTGCGCGGCCCCGCATTCGGCCCCGGATTCGGCCCCGGATTCGGCCCCGTGGCGGCGCCCGCGTACCGGACGTGGAGCGAGGCCGTGGCCGGCGCCCTGCGCGAGCTGGCGGCGGACGCGGAAGACGCCGGCCTGCACGCCGCCGACCTGCGCAAGGCCGCCGCGCTGGCGGAGGAGCGGCGTGACGTGCTCGACGAGATCACCGAGCCGCGCCTGCTCACCGGCGACCTGTGGACGGTCAACGCCATGATCGCGAAGGACGCGCCCGAGCCCACGCTGACCGGGGTGCTCGACTTCGACCGTACGTGGTGGGGCGACCCGGCCGCTGACTGGACGATCAGGATGGCGAACGCCAAGCAGGACGAGCGGCTGGCGTTCTGGGAGACGTACGGGAAGCAGGACCGCACCCCCGCCGCAACGTGGCGCTCGCTGATCTACGAGATCCGCCATCTCGGCGCCGTCCGGCTGGAGCGCCACCGTCACGGGGAGTGCGACGGCGTCGCGCAGTCCTACGACGACGTGACCGCCGTGCTCGCGGAGATCGATTGAGGCTCACAGCGGCGCCTCTCCGAATATGATGTTGATCATCGATCGGGGCCGTCAATTGATGTCCGGATTCTGTGACACAAGCCCCTGCGAGAGGCACTGGAACGGCCATCTGATCAGCCGCATTTCCGCAGGTCGATCCCCGTTTTCCGGGTCTCTGAGCGGGTCGGGGTGATCTATTGCGAGTGACCTGACCGTTATATTTCGCGATTCTGACTGTTATCGCTTTGCTTATATATTGCGCGGTGATCAGTCATCTTGACGTCACGTGAATTTCGCGATGTGAGATGGGATTTCCGTTGAGGGGGCGTCGCTCCGCGAGGGGTTCGCGCCCTCGATCAACGCGAACGGAGAGTGATGGGCAAGTACCTGCTCCGCAGGTTGGCGATAAATGTGATCTTGGTCGCTATCGCGGCAAGCTTGGCGTACATGCTCGCGGCCACCACCATGAACCCGCGAGGGGCGTACGAGGGGCGGCAGCCCCCGGTTCCCGAGGCGACCATCGATGCCACACTTGACGCCTACAACCTGAACGACAAGACGCCCGTGCTCGAGCGCTACGCGACCTGGGCCTCCGGCGTCATCACCGGAGACTTCGGCAAGACCTGGAACGGCGGCTCGGTCAACGCCGAGATGGGCCGCCGGGTCATGGTCAGCCTCCGGCTCCTGCTCATCGGCACCCTGCTGGGGTTCGCGGTGGGCGTGGCGCTGGGTGCGATCTCCGCGGTCAAGCAGTACAAGCTCAGTGATCGGTTAATAGGGGTCAGTTCCTTCGTCATCATGGCGATCCCGGTGTTCGTGCTGGCCACGTTGCTGGCGATCGCGACGTACAACCTGAACAGAGGGCTCGGGTTCACGCTGATCGAGTACACCGGCGAGTACGACCCCCGGCTCTCCGGCTGGGACCAGTTCCTCAACCGGCTGAACCACCTCATCCTCCCGACGATCTCCCTCAGCCTCGGCTCCATCGCGTTCTACAGCCGGATCCAGCGCAACATGATGCTCGACGTGCTGAACCAGGACTTCGTCCGCACCGCGATGGCCAAGGGCCTGCGGCGCAGGACGGCGCTCATCAAGCACGCGCTGCGCACGGCGCTGATCCCGTCGGCGACGTACTTCGCGTTCGCGTTCGGGACGATGTTCACCGGCGCCACGTTCACGGAGAAGATCTTCGCCTGGCACGGCATGGGCGCCTGGCTGGTCGACTCGATCAACCAGAACGACGTGAACTCGGTGGCCGCGGTGACCTTCTTCGCCGCGGTGTGCGTGCTCGCGGCGTCGTTCCTGTCGGACCTGCTGGTGGCGGCCCTCGATCCACGGGTGCGGGTGAGCTAGAAGATGCGATCGAAAGTCGTCCTGAGGCGCCTGCTGCGCAACAAGCAGGCCCGTTACGGGGTCATCGCGCTGATCCTGCTCGTGGCGCTGGCCTACGTCGGCCCCTTCATCGGCCCGTACGACTGGACCGACAAGGACTTCCTCGCCTTCCTGTCGCCGCCGGGCGCCGACCACTGGTGGGGCACCACCTCGATCGGCCAGGACATGTACGCGGTCACGCTGCGCGGCATGCAGAAGTCGATCGTCATCGGCCTGCTGGTGGCGCTGATCTCCACCGGCCTGGCCGCGCTGGTGGGCGCGTTCGCCGGCTACTTCGGCGGCTGGGTGGACAAGGCCCTCATGTGGGGCGTGGACCTGCTCCTCGTCCTGCCCAGCTTCCTCATCATCGCGATCGTCTCGCCGCGGCTGAAGGACGGCGCGTCCTGGCTGTGGTTCGTGGTGCTGCTGGCCGCGTTCTCCTGGATGATCACCTCACGGGTGGTGCGGAGCATGACGCTCTCGCTGCGCGAGCGCGAGTACGTCCTGGCCGCCGTCTACATGGGCATCCCGCGCTGGAAGATCATCATGCGGCACATCGTGCCCAACCTGTCGTCGCTGCTGATCATCGACGCGACGCTGAACGTCAGTGGCGCCATCATCGGCGAGGCGGCGCTGTCCTTCTTCGGCTTCGGCATCCAGCCGCCCGACGTCTCGCTCGGCACGCTGATCGCGCTCGGCGCCGGCAACGCCACCGGCTACCCGTGGCTGTTCGCCTTCCCCGCCGGCCTGCTGGTCGCACTCGTGCTGAGCGTGAATCTGATCGGCGACGGGCTGCGTGACGCACTCGACCCGGGGAGCAACCTGTGAGCATCTTGGAGGTCAAGGACCTCACCGTCACCTTCCCCGGCGGCATCGAGGCCGTGCGCGGCGTCAGCTACGAGGTCGAGCGCGGCGAAGTGCTCGGCATCGTGGGCGAGTCCGGCTCGGGCAAGTCCGTGACGTCGCTGGCCGTGATGGGCCTGCTGCCCAAGAACGCGGTGGTGGACGGCTCGGTCAAGCTGCACGGCCAGGAACTGCTCGGAATGCAGGAAGACGAGCTGATCAAGGTACGCGGCAAGGCGATCAGCATGATCTTCCAGGATCCGCTGTCCGCCTTCACGCCCGTCTACACCATCGGCGACCAGATCGCCGAGGCCGTCCGCGTGCACCAGAAGGTGGGCAAGGACAAGGCGGCCAAGCGCGCCGTGGACCTGCTCGACCTGGTCGGCATCCCCAACCCGCGGTTGCGGGCCAAGGCGTTCCCGCACGAGTTCTCCGGCGGCATGCGCCAGCGCGCGATGATCGCCATGGCCATCGCCAACGACCCCGACCTGCTGATCTGCGACGAGCCGACCACCGCGCTCGACGTCACCATCCAGGCGCAGGTCCTGGAGGTGCTCAAGACCGCGCAGCAGGAGACCGGCGCCGGCATCGTGATGATCACTCACGACCTCGGCGTCATCGCCGGCATGGCCGACCGGGTGCTCGTCATGTACGCGGGCCGCCCGGTCGAGCAGGGGCCGGTGGACGACATCTACTACCGGCCGCGGATGCCGTACACGATGGGCCTGCTCGCCTCGATCCCCAGGGTCGACGGCGAGGAGGGGCCGCTGGTGCCGATCGAGGGCAACCCGCCGTCGCCGGCCTCGCTGCCGCCCGGCTGCCCGTTCGCGCCGCGCTGCCCGATGAAGGTCGACATGTGCGACGAGGAAGAGCCGCCGCTGACCCCGTTCGGCGGGGGACGCCACGTGGCCTGCATCCGCGCGCACGAGATCGAGCACAAGGGCCTGACCGGGGCGGACGTGTTCCCCGTGCCGGTCATCCCGCCGAGCGACGTCGTCCGCGTGCCGCGCGCCGAGCGCGCGACCGTGCTGGAGCTCGACGGCATGAAGCGGCACTACCCGCTGATGAAGGGCGCGATCTTCAAGCGCCGCGTCGGCACCGTCTACGCGGTCGACGGCATCAGCTTCGACATCGCGGAGGGTGAGACGCTGGCCCTGGTCGGCGAGTCCGGCTGCGGCAAGACCACCACGCTGCAGCAGATCATGCAGCTGGAGCCGCCGCAGGACGGCCGCGTCGTCGTGCTCGGCAAGGACAGCGGCAAGCTGGACAAGGCGGCCCGCCGCGAGCTGCGGCGGGACCTGCAGATCGTCTTCCAGGACCCCATGGCGGCGCTCGACCCGCGCATGCCGATCGGCGACATCATCGCCGAGCCGCTGCGCGCGCACGGCAGGAAGGACGTCGCCGCCAAGGTCTCCGAGCTGCTGCAGCTCGTCGGTCTCGCACCGGAGCACGCCGAGCGTTACCCGCAGCAGTTCTCCGGCGGCCAGCGGCAGCGCATCGGCATCGCCCGCGCGCTGGCCCTGGAGCCGAAGCTGCTCGTCCTGGACGAGCCCGTCTCGGCCCTGGACGTGTCGATCCAGGCAGGCGTGATCAACCTGCTGGAGGAGCTGAAGAACAGGCTGGGCCTGTCCTACCTGTTCGTGGCGCACGACCTGGCCGTGGTACGGCACCTGGCGGATCGGGTGGCCGTCATGTACCTCGGCAGGATCGCCGAGATCGGCGCGGTGCAGAACGTCTACGACCGGCCCGCGCACCCGTACACGCAGGCCCTGCTGTCGGCGATCCCGCTGCCCGACCCCGAGATGGAACGCACCCGCAAGCGGATCCTGCTCGAAGGCGACCTGCCCAGCCCGGCCGACCCGCCGTCTGGATGCAGGTTCCGCACCCGTTGCCCGAAGTTCGCCCGGCTCAGTGAGGGCGAGCGGCAGCGGTGTGTGGACGAAGAGCCCTCGGTTGCCCGGCTGACGAGCGCCGATCACGGCGCCGCCTGCCACTACGCGGAGGAAGTCGAGGTCATCACGGCCTCGGACAATCAGGAGGAAGAGTGAAGGTTCATCACCGTGCGGCCGCTGGGCTGGCGGTCCTGGCCATGGCCGTGGCGGCCTGTGGTGGCGGCGGCTCCGAGACCAAGCAGCCGAGCGCCGAGCAGTCGCAGCAGGCTCAGCAGCAGATGTCGGAGACCCCGGCCATCAGCATCAACCCCGTTCCTTACGAGCAGGTGAAGGACGGCGGCACGGTCACCCTGCCCGTCGGGCAGTGGCCGAGCCAGTGGAACCCCAACCACGTCGACGGCAACCAGGCGGACACGGCGGAGATGCTCGACACCATTCTGCCGATGATGATGGTGTCGGACGAGGAGGCGAACTACGCGCCGAACCCCGACTACCTCACCGACGTCAAGAACGACCTGTCGTCGGGCAAGCAGGTCGTCACGTACACCATCAACGAGAAGGCCACCTGGTCGGACGGCGAGCCGATCACGTGGAAGGACCTCGAGGCGGCGTGGAAGGCGAACAACGGCAAGAACAAGAAGTTCAAGCCGGCCTCCACCGACGGGTGGGACCGGATCGAGTCGGTGACCAAGGGCGACTCGGACAAGGTCGCGATCTTCACTTTCTCCAAGCCGTACCCGGAGTGGCAGGGCCTGTTCTCCCGCTCGCCGCACCTCATCCCGGCCAAGCACATGGAGACGCCTGAGGCGTACGACAAGGACTACCTGCAGAAGATTCCGGTCACGGCCGGTCCCTTCAAGGTGGAGAGCATCGACGAGGGCACCAAGACGCTGACCGTCGTGCGTGACGACAAGTGGTGGGGCAAGAAGGCCAAGCTCGACAAGGTCATCTTCCGTACCATCGAGACGCCCGCCGCGCAGGTCAACGCCTTCGCCAACGGCGAGCTCGACATGGTGGAGATCCCGCCGGGCAGCCCCGCCGACCTCAAGCGGGCCAAGGAAGTCCCGAACGTGGACATCCGCAAGGCGCTCAGCCCCAACTGGCGGCACATCACCGTCAACAACCAGAGCGAGTTCCTGAAGGACAAGTCGGTCCGCCAGGCCGTCCAGTACGCGATCAACCGTGACGTGATCACGCAGTCCGACCTGAAGGACATGGACTGGCCGCTGCAGACGCTCGGCAACCACGTCTTCATGAACAACCACAAGGGTTACGTCGACAACTCCGGCGACCTCGGCAAGTACAACGTCGAGAAGGCCAAGCAACTGCTCGACGCCGCCGGCTGGAAGCAGGAGAGCGAGGGCGCGACCCGCAAGAAGGACGGCAAGGAGTTCGAGCTGTCCTTCGTGGTGCCCGCGGGCGTGCCGTACGCCAAGACCGAGGGTGAGCTGACCCAGGCGATGCTGGCCGAGGCCGGCATCAAGCTGTCGATCCGCCCGGTGCCCGATGACAAGTTCTTCACCGACTACATCATCAAGGGCGACTTCGACCTGGTGCCGTTCTCCTGGATCGGCACGCCGCTGCCGATCGGCTCGCTGCCGCAGATCTACAAGACCGGCTCGGAGAGCAACTTCCCGAAGGCCAGCGATCCCGCCGTGGACGCGGCCATCGAGGAGGCCGTGAGCGAGATGGACCCGGCCAAGGCCATCGAGAAGGCCAACGCGGCCGACAAGCTGATCTGGGACATGGTGCACACGATCCCGCTGTACCAGCGCCCCGACATCCAGGCCGCCAAGAAGACGCTCGCCAACCTGGGCGCCGAAGGCTACAAGACCTACGACTGGACGATGGTCGGCTTCACCGGCTGACCCTCTCTCACCGGGTGACCCCCGGCCGGAGCTGCTCCGGCCGGGGGTCTTCCCGTGTCGGGGGCCGTCAGCCGTGGGAGTCGGCCGCGCCGCTCTTGACCGTGATGCCGCAGGACGGGCCGCCGGGCCCGTCGAAGCGCACGGAGTCGAAGAAGTCGCGGTAGGTGGAGAAGAAGTTGCCCTTGTCCCGGGCGAAGGTGACGGCGGCGCAGCCGTCGTAGTTCGCCTCGGAGAAGAGGTAGATGAGGCTGTCCGTACGGTTCCAGTCGGACTTGGCGCGGTCGGCCATGCCCAGCGCGGCCAGGTCGGGGGTGTCGGCGTTGATCTGGATGACGTCCCCGGTGCCGTCGAGGCCGGAGAACATGCAGTAGTAGCCCTCCTGGCACCGGTCGTAGCCCTCGGCGGCCTGAGCCGGCGTGCCGAGCGCCGCCACGACGGCGGCGGCGAGCGGTAATGCCAGCATCTGAAGCTTCTTGCCCACACTTCCTCCAAGGGTGAAACTTTCTTTCGCCTCGAACATACACGGCGCGATCTTGTCAGGAAAGGGATCATTTTCCGGCCGTCAGCCCGACCTCCACGCCGCCCCTGGTGCCCCAGTTGCCGACCCGGTGACACGTCAGCACCGCGTACGCCAGCAGCGGGCGCAGCACCAGCAGCCGCCAGAGCGCGGCCAGCGGGGCGAGCGCGAACGCCAGCAGCCGCGCCCCCGCGCTCTCGTCGCCGCGCCGCACCGTGAACAGCCGCAGCGCCATCACGTAGTTCATGGCCAGCCCCGCCTGTGCTCCGGCCGCCGCCACCGCCCCCAGACCGACGTCTTGCCGGGCCAGCAGCACGACCGGGAGCGCCGCCATGAGCAGCAGGTGCAGGTGCTGCGCCACCGTGGTCCAGAACGCGACGCTCGTCAGCGGCAGGTACCGCAGCCACCACAGGTGCCGTACGGCCGTGCCGCGCATCCACCGGACCTGCTGCCTGGCGTAATGAGTGAAGCGGACCGGGGCCAGCGTGAACACCATCGCCGACGGCTGGTGCACGGTCCGCCCGGCCAGCAGGGCGTGGAAGGTGAGCAGCGAGTCGTCGTTCATCTGCATCGGCCGGCCGCGGAAGCGCTCGTTCTCGTACGCGCCCGCGCACCGGCGCACCACGTCCGCCCGGTAGAAGGCCAGCGCGCCCGAGTTGAGCGTCACCTGTCGCAGCACCGAGCCCGCGCTGCGCAGGCCGAGCGTGAACGGCAGGTAGAGCAGGCCCGTCAGCCGGCCGATCGGGCCCGCCGTCCGGTTCAGCACCAGCACCTGACCGGCCACCGACTGCACCCGCGGGTCCGCGAACGGGGCCAGGCCCTCCCTGACGGCGTGCCGATCGAGCACCGAGTCGCTGTCGAGGGTGACGAACACGTCGCCGTCGTCCTCGGCCAGCGCGTGCATCTGGGCGTGGCGCTTGCCCCGGTTCCGGGTGCGGTCCCAGGTCGTCTCGACGCCGCGGGCCGCCGCCGCCGACTCGAACGCGTGGCGGACGTCGTCGTACGGGACGCGCGAGCCGTCGTCCACCACCCGCACCCGCGTGACCGGCCGGCTCTGCGCCAGGACCGAGCGCAGGCAGGCGCGCAGCGCCTCAGGATCCTCGTTGTAAACCGGCACCTGGACGGTCACCCGCAACGCGTCCAGCCCGGCCCGCTCGCCCGGCGGCGCGGTGATCCGGCGCTCGCACCACGACAGCGGCAGCCACCACAGGAGCATCGCGGCGAGCAGCCAGGTGGCCGGGCCCGGGTCGTTCCCGGGCAGGGCCGCCGCCAGCCTGGCCACGCTCCAGACGGTGACGCCGGTGACGAGGAGGGCGAGGAGCCTGGGGTGGCCGGCGTAATCGGCGGACGGGTCCTTCATGGGCACAGGGGAGTGCGGTCGCGGCGGAAGCGGGCGCGTACCAGGAAGGCGGTGCCCAGCGCGATCGACGCGCAGAGCGCGACCAGCAGGGGGTGACCGCCGGCCAGCGCGGCCACCGCGACGCCGCCGCCGTAGCCGGCCAGGGATCCGTACGCCATCGAGGGCCTCCTGAGGTGGAAGTGACGGCGGACAGTGTCGCCGGAACCGGGGCCCCGCCGGCCTCGCCACCGGTCAAGAAGAGCTGAAAGTTTCACCGGCGTACGGCCCGTTTCCGCTGGTGCCCGCCGTCGCCGGGATGGTGCGTCGAGCGTCGCGGGGAAACCTGGGGATCGTGACCTACAGTGCTCTTGGGAGCGCTCCCATATCCCTTCGAGCCAGCCGGAGCAGCGTGCGATGAGCAGCAACCCGAGCAGAAAGAGGCGGGCGGGTGGGGCCGTCGTGCTCGCCCTCCTCGCCGCGACCTTGACGGCGCCCTTCCCGGCAGCGGCTACAGTGACAGCCGCTGCGGCTCTGCCTTATCAGGACCCGAGCCTCCCGGTCGCCACCCGGGTCGACGACCTCATGGGCAGGATGTCGCTGGATGAGAAGCTGGGCCAGATGACGCAGGCCGAGCGCGGCTCGGTCAGCACGTCCGACGTCACCACGTACCGGCTCGGCTCGGTGCTGTCGGGCGGCGGCTCGGCCCCGTCGCCGAACACGGCCACCGGCTGGGCCGACATGTACGACAGGTTCCAGAACGCGGCCCTGGCCACCCCCCTCGGCATCCCCCTCGTCTACGGCGTGGACGCCGTGCACGGCCACAACAACGTCGTCGGCGCCACGATCTTCCCGCACAACATCGGGCTCGGCGCCACCCGCGACCCCGGCCTCGTCCAGCGCATCGGCCGCGCCACCGCCGAGGAGGTGGCCGGCACCGGCATCGACTGGAACTTCGCCCCCTGCCTGTGCGTGGCCCGCGACGACCGGTGGGGCCGCACGTACGAGTCGTACGGCGAGACCCCCGACCTGCCGTCGCAGATGGCCTCCATCATCACCGGTCTCCAGGGCGACACGCTGAACGGCCCCGCGTCCGTGCTCGCCACCGCCAAGCACTACCTCGGCGACGGCGGCACGGCAGGCGGCACCGACCAGGGCGACGCGCGCGTGTCCGAGTCCGAGCTGCGCGCGGTGCACCTGCCGCCGTTCGAGGCCGCCGTCGAGCGCGGCGTCGGCTCCGTGATGATCTCCTTCAGCAGCTGGAACGGCACCAAGCTGCACGGCCACCGCTACCTCATCACCGACGTGCTCAAGGGCGAGCTGGGCTTCGACGGCTTCGTGGTCTCCGACTGGAACGGCATCGACCAGATCGACGGCGCCCCCGGCACCTCGGCGCAGGACGTGCGCACCGCCGTGAACGCGGGCATGGACATGGCGATGGTGCCCACCGAGTGGCGCCGCTTCATCGAGCTGCTGCGCGCCGAGGTGCAGGCAGGGCGCGTCACCACCGCCCGGGTGGACGACGCGGTACGCCGGATCCTGACCAAGAAGTTCGAGCTCGGGCTGTTCGAGGAGCCGCTCACCGACCGGTCGTACACCTCGACCGTGGGCAGCGCCGCGCACCGGGCGCTGGCCCGCGAGGCGGTGGCCAAGTCGCAGGTCGTGCTGAAGAACGCGAACGACCTGCTGCCCCTCGCCAGGACCGGCGGCAAGATCTTCGTGGCCGGCAAGAGCGCCGACGACATCGGCAACCAGAGCGGTGGCTGGACGATCTCGTGGCAGGGCTCGTCCGGCGACATCACCCCCGGCACCACGATCCTCGAGGGCATCAGGGACACCGTCGGCTCCGGCGCCACCGTCACCTACAGCAGGGACGGCCGGGGCATCGACGGCTCCTACCGGGTGGCCGTCGCGGTCGTGGGCGAGACCCCGTACGCCGAGGGGCAGGGCGACCGGCCCGGTGGCCTCGGCCTCGACTCCACCGACCTCAACACGCTCGCCACCCTGCGGGCCTCCGGCGTGCCGCTCGTCGTGGTGCTCGTCTCGGGCCGGCCGCTCGACATCGCCGCGCAGCTGCCCGGCTGGGACGCCCTGGTCGCCGCCTGGCTGCCGGGCACCGAGGGGCGGGGAGTGGCGGACGTGCTGTTCGGCGCCGTCGAGCCGACCGGGAAGCTGCCCATGACCTGGATGAGCAGCGCGTCCCAGCAGCCGATCAACGCCGGTGACGGCAAGACGCCGCTCTTCCCGCAGGGGTTCGGGCTGACGTACGAGCCGGGCGGCGAGGAGGACGACACCAGCCCGCCCACCGCGCCCGGCACGCCCGCCGCCTCCGGCGTCACCTCCACCTCGGCCACCCTCACCTGGGCCGCCGCCACCGACGACGTCGGCGTGACGGGGTACGACGTGGTCCGCTCACAGGGCTCCGCCGAGTCACCGGCGGCCTCCGTGAGCACCACCTCCACCACGATCACCGGCCTGTCGCCGGACACCTCCTACACCTTCGCCGTCTACGCCAGGGACGCCGCGGGCAACCGTTCACCCCGCTCGGGCACGGTGACGCTGACGACGTCCGGCGGTGGCACGGGCGGCGGTTGCTCGGTCACGCCGTCCACGCAGAGCCAGTGGGGCAACGGGTACGTCATGCAGGCCACCGTCACCAACGGCGGCGCCGCCAGGACGTCCTGGACCGCCACCTTCACCCTGCCCGCCGGGCACACGATCACCGGGTCGTGGAACGCCTCCGTGAGCGTCAGCGGCGGGACCGTCACGGCGCGCAGCGCGCCGCACAACGGGACGCTGGGGGCGGGCGCGAGCACGTCCTTCGGCTTCCAGGCGAGCCGCCCCAACGGCGACACCGCCCTCCCCTCCGGCTACACCTGCGGCTGAACGGGAAGCCGCTGACGGGGGACGCGGCGGGGGAGGGGCGGCCCCGGTGGGCGGGGCCGCCCCTCCTGCCACTGTCTCCGACGCGCCACGGTCCCCCGGCGCCGGGCCGGGGGACCCTGCCCGGGGGCGCGCCGCCCGGGTCAGCGGTCCACGTGGAGCGTGCCGAACTCGACCTGCGGGGTGGCGCCCGCGAAGTTGCGGTCCACCTCGGCCCGCTCGGCCGCGCTCGGGTTGGCGTTGCGGCAGCTCACCGGCGCGCTCGAGCCGGACATCAGGTCGGTGCAGCGGCCCGTGCGCCGGTCGGGCAGGCCGAGGATGTGGCCGATCTCGTGGGTGGCGATGCGCAGCGGGTAGTAGCCCTGGTTCACGGCCTGCCGTCCCATCCAGATCGTGCCGCGCCCGAGCCCGGTGGGCAGCGCGCGGGGCCAGCCGTTGTCGGCCAGCACGACGAAGTGCGCGGGCGTGCCGCGGACCAGCCGGACGTTCGACACGCTGGCGTTCCAGACCTGGGCCGCCTGGTCCACGGTGGCGCTGAACTCGGCGGCGCGGCTCGCGTCGTACCGGATGACCGTGACCAGGGCGGTGGCCTGCGCCGGCGCGGTGACGAGCAGGAACGCCAGGCTCAGGACGGCGGACAGGACGATGCGAAGGCGTTTCGACACGGAGCCTCCTCCGGGGAAGTTGGGGGTGTTTGTGACGGTATGCGCCCCACCAGCCCCGGAAGAGGTACCAGATTGCCCCTATCGCCGTGATATGGCCCTTCAGCAGATCGTCTGGCGGCTGTTGACCAGCGTGTTGTTCCTGAAGGTCGTGTTGACGCCGCACGGGTTCTCGTTGATCGCGGAGTTCGTCACGGTGAGGTTCTGGATGATGATGTCGGAGGTGTTGGGGAACTCCGAGCGCGCCGCGAGCCTGATGTCGCCCGGCCCCTGCACGCTGCCGCCCTGGGCGGCGATGTTCACGTTGTAGCAGTTCTCGATGAGGATCGCGTTGTTGCCGGTCTGGGCGATGTCGACCCGGTTGATCACCGCGCCGCCGCTCTCCGAGACGCAGAACACGCCCCGGCCGCCGCCCCGCGCGATGACCTGGTCGACGCGGATGTTGGTGGGATAGCTCGACCCGATCCTGCCGTTCCTGTTGGCCATGCGGAAGGCGGCGTAACCGGTGCCGGTGCCCGCGTTCTGCGCGTCCACGGTGCCGACCGTGGCGTTGGCGGTGTCGTTCAGGAGCAGGCCGGAGTGGCCGGTGTTCCTGGCCGTGACGGTGCCGACGGTGAGGCCGTCCACGCCGTACGTCTCCACGCCGTGCGTGCTGGTGCCCGAGACGTAGACGTTGTCGATGCGCACGTTCCTCGTCCGTACGCTGCGGTCGCCGTGGTTGTCGATGCGGACGCCGAGACCGCTGGACAGGCGCAGGTCGATCTGGCCGAGGGTGATGTTGACGCCGTTGCGGACGAAGATGCCGTACAGCGGGGCGCCGGTGACGTTGAGATGCTGGACCTCGACGTCCGTGACGCCCCTGGCGTACACGACGGCCTGGTCGCCCGAGCCGGAGCCGGTCACGTTCACGGTGCCGCAGACGTCCAGCACCGTGTGGCTCGGCAGCGACAGGCGCGAGCCGGCGCTCATCGAGCCCGAGCCGCGCACGACGACGCGCTGCTTGGAGGTGCGGCCGGCGGTGAGGCTGTTCACGGCGGCCTGCATGGCCGACAGCATGCTGCCGCCGGTGTAGACGGTCCTGGAGCCGTTGCGCGCGGTCCAGGTGCCGCCGCTCAGCACGGCCTCGGCGTTGTACGAGCCGTCGCCGCAGGCCAGCGCCTTGCTGGAGCGCGTCTCCGCGGCGGCGGGCGGGCCGGACAGTGCGCTCGCCGCGAGCACGAGCGCGGCGAGGCCGGTGAGGAGTTTTCGGCTGGACATACTCCGCTCCCATGAATCGATTCATTTACGACAAAACTGCTGACCTGCGTATTTATACGATGGAAAGCAGATGGAACGGGGGATGAATCGCACGGAGTATTACAACGTTCAAATCAGCCGTCAACCGGCGGTGAAACTTACATGACAAGTCCCCTGACCACCGTCTAACGCCTCACAAAAGCCGACCCTTGCCGCCACCGGAAACCGCCGGTGCCCGCGTGCACACTCAAAGCATGCAGAACGAGCCGCTCGACATCGGCGAACTCACCGTTCCCGAATGGAGCGCCCACACCGACAAGATGGCGGAGGTCGGCTTCCTGGCCATCGCCAGACGGCTGCCCTCGCTCGTCGGCCAGGCGCTGCGCATGGCCTGGCAGGCGAGCCCCCGCGACACCCTGGCCACCATCGCGCTCAGCCTGCTCGGCGGGCTGTTCACCGCGTTCGGCCTGCTGGCCACCACCGGCGTGCTGACCGCGCTGTTCAGCGAGGGCCCGACCCCCGACCGGGTCATGGCGGCGCTGCCCAGCCTCGCCCTCGTCGGCGCCGCCGCCGTGCTGCGCACCACCGTCCAGGCCGGAGCGGGCTGGGCGCAGTCCCGGCTCACCCCGCAGATCTCCCGGCTCACGGAAGAGCGCCTCTATGGCCTGACCAGCCAGGTCGAGCTCGTCGCCTACGACGACCCCGACTTCCACGACTCGCTCGAACGCGCCACCACGCGCGGCGTGACCGTGCCCGACTCCGTGGTCGGCTCGGCCGTCGACGTCGTCACCGCCGCCGTCGGCATCGCCGCCGCCGCGGGCGTGCTCGGCGTGCTGCACCCCGTACTGCTCCCGCTGCTGCTGCTCGCCGTCCTGCCCGACGCCTGGGCGGCGGTGCGCAGCGCCCGCATGCGCTACGCCGCCATGTACGCCCTGATCCCCGTACGCCGCCGCAAGTGGATCATGGCCGACCTGCTGGCCGAGCGCTCCTCGGCCGCCGAGGTGCGCTCGTTCACCATGCGCGGCTTCCTGCTGCGCCTGTACGACATCGTGGCCCGCTCAGAACAGGACGTCATGCTCGGCCTCGCCCGCCGCCAGACCGTGGCCAGGCTGGTGGGCGAGGCGCTCGGCGGCATCGGCACCGCGCTCGTCTACGTCGCGCTCGGCGTCCTGCTGGCCATCGCCGCCATACCGCTCGCTGTCGCCGGCACCGCCGTCCTCGCCATCCGCTCCGGCCAGAACTCCCTCGCCAACCTCATGTACGCCACCAACCGCCTCTACGAGCAGGGCCTCTACTTCACCGACTTCCTGGAGTTCTGCGCCGAGGCCGAGCGCCGCGTCACCCGCCCGCGCCCACTCCCCGCCCCCGGCCGTTTCTCGTGCATCACCGCCGAGCACGTCACCTTCACCTACCCGGGCGCCGACCGCCCGGCCCTGCGCGGGGTGTCGGTGGAGATCAAGCAGGGCGAGGTGATCGCGTTCGTCGGCGAGAACGGCTCGGGCAAGACCACCCTCGCCAAGATCCTGTCCGGCCTCTACGAGCCCGAAACGGGCACCGTCCGCTGGGACGACGTCGACCTGCGCCAGGTCAACCCCGACGACCTGCGGCTGCGCACCGCCGTCATCGCCCAGGACCACACCCGCTGGCCGCTCGCAGCCCACTACAACATCACGATGGGCACCGACAAGGGCGAGGCCGCCCTCCACGCCGCCGCCTCGGTCGCCGGCGCCGACGAGGTCATCGCCGAGCTGCCCCACGGCTACCGCACCCTGCTCGACCGCCGCTTCAAGAACGGCCATGAGCTGTCCGGCGGCCAGTGGCAGCGCATCGCCGTGGCGAGGGGCTTTCATCGGGACGCCGTCCTGCTCATCTGCGACGAACCCACGGCCGCTCTCGACGCCCGCGCAGAACACGCCTTGTTCGAACGCGTCCGCTCCCACTCCGACGGCCGCACGGTCCTGCTCATCACGCACCGGCTGGCGAGCGTGCGTTACGCCGACCGCATCTACGTCCTCGACCACGGCGAGATCACGGAGCAGGGCGACCACGACACCCTGATGACCCTGGACGGCCTGTACGCCGACCTCTACACCTTGCAGGCCGCCGCCTACCGCTGACCTCAGGCCACGGTGACGTCGAGGAAGATGGGGCGCTTGTCGGCCATGAGCGGGGTGCCGTCCTTGTCGGTCATCTTCCAATAGATCTTGCATCGGCCCGGCGACTCGGCGGCCTTCACCCGTACGGTGATGTCCACCGACTCGCCAGGCCGCACCGGGCCGATCCCGACCCGCTCGGGGGCCTTGCAGGGGGTGTCGTTCATGCGGGTGAGGTAGCGGTCGTGCCAGTGCACGCTGCCCGAGTTCCTGATCCGCCACGTCTTGTCGAACCGTTCGCCGGCCCGTACGACGGAGCCGTCGGGGTAGGTCACGTCCCGCTCGAACACGGAGTCGTCGTGCGGCGAGGCGGTCGGGGTCGATGTGGGTGGCGAGGTGGGCGCCGGGGTGGGCGCCGGGGTGGGCTGGGCGTGTGGCGTCGTCCGGGGCGGCCCGTCATCGGTCACCGACGGCCACAGCCACCCGGTGAGCACGGTGACCGCCCCCACCGCCGCCACCACCGCCGCCACCACCGTGGTCACGAGCGCCATCCTGCGCCGCCGCCCGGCGGCGGCCGGCTCCGCGTAGGAGGCGCCGGCCTCTGCCGGGGCGGAGCCGCTGGGCGCGGGGGCGGCGTCGTCCGTGTCGTGCTGGTGAGGGGCGGTGGGCTGTGCGCGGTCGTCCGTGTCGTCCTGGTGCGGCGCGGTGTTCTGCGCGTGGTCACTGGTGTGTGCGTGCTCGGGCGGCGCGGCGTCGCGGGGTGCGTCGTCCGAAGATGGCGGGGTGGTGTCGGTGGTGGGGGTCGGGTCGGGTGGGGTGGTGGCTTGTTCCCAGTGGGTGCGCCACTTGCGGCGGGTTTCCTCCTCGTCGTGGCCGAGGCGGTCCACTGCCAGGACCCTGACGAACTCCCACGTCGTCTCCCAGCTCGGCAACGAGGTGCCACGGGCTGCTGCGGCGAGTGACGACTTCGAGGCGGCGGCGCCTAGCTTGGTGGCCATGTCGGCGAAGGACGGGTCGCCCGCCTCCTCCTTGAGCTGCCAGAGGCGGTGGGCGAACAGCGCGACGGGGCCCGCGGCGGGATCCGGGCGGATGGGTCTGCGCCCCCGCCGGGTGCCCGTCCCCTCGTCCTGACGTCCGGATGACTGCGCCATCCCACCCCTGCTTCGGTCAGCCGCACGTACGGCACGATGCCGTACCACACCAAGACCACGAGAGGTTAGCAAACGTTCATCGGAGGACGAAGCTCGCAAATCACCGGCCGGCCCGGAAGCGGCCCCCCAGGACGCTTCCGGACCGGCGGCAGGCGCATGTCAGCCGCAGTGGGAGACTTCGCGGATCGACTGGACGGTCGGGTGCGGGCCCTTGAACTTCTTCTTGTCGTAGTCGCCGCCGCGCACCCAGATGCACGCGTCCTTGGCCTGGGCGACGCGGATCTTGATGCCGCGCGAGTGCTTGCAGCGGTTGTGGAAGTAGACGGTGACGCTGGTGGTGCCGTCGTCGCCGAAGGAGTAGCTGAAGCAGCGCGTCTTGCCGCGGTTGACGTCGAGGACGCCGAGGGCGGCGGTGGCCGGGCCCGCGGCCGGAGCGGCCGGAGCTGCCGGAGCGGCGGTGACGGGCGTCGCGCCCGCCGCCGGCGCGTGGGTGAACAGGGCCGCCGCCGTGGACGCCATGGCGAGAGCGGCCTTCACACGCGTTCTCATGATGAATTCCCCCGGTTGTCGTGTTCCTTTCGCCATTCACCATGCCAGCTACGCGGAAATGCGCCTATGAGGTGACCGTCCAGCAATTGTCCGAGCATTTCTCCAAAAGCCATTTGGACAATTGACGCGCCAGGTCAGGGGTCAGACAACCGCGTTCGCAGGTCCCGTCACCATCGTGACGCCGGCGCCGGCGAAGGTGGCCAGATCGGCGACCGCCGCCTTGCCCTCCTCGCCCGTTATTCCCGCGTTGAAGGCGTCCTCGTCGTCGAATGTCAGGACGGCGATCAGGTGGTACGGCGGGCGCTCGCCGCGTACGGGAGCGGGCCGCATGACCGTGTACGAGCGCAGCCCCGGCAGGCGGGCGGCGATCGGGGCATGGACCGAGTCGTAGTGCTCGTCGAACGCCGAGACGTCCTCGGGGTGGTGGTACATGACGATGAGCTGGAAAGCCATGGTGGTCGTCCTCCCTGATCGCAGATGCCCTCCGATCAAACCGGGATCCGCCGTCGCGCGACAGGGGGCACGCGGCGGCGGCACCGGAAGGTCGCGCGGGTCAGCCGAGCCAGCCGGGCGCCACCAGCACCGCCCACGCCGCGAGTGGCCCGGCCAGCACGATCGCGCCCCCGTACGCCAGCAGCCTGCGGTAGAAGTCGTCCCTCGGCATGCCCCGCACGTTGGCGACCAGCAGCGCACCGGTCGTGGAGAACGGGCTGACGTCCACGATCGCCGACGACACCGACAGCGCGGCGATCATCGCGATGGGGCCGAGCGTGCCCTGCGACAGCAGCGGCACGGCCAGCGGCACCAGCGCGCCCAGGATGCCGACCGTCGAGGCGAACGCCGACACCACGCCGCCCACGTAGCATATGAGCAGCGCCACCAGCAGCGGGACGCCGATCGCGGCCACCGTCGCCCCGACGTGATCGACGGTGCCGATCTCCTGCAGCACGCCGACGTACGTGACGACGCCGCAGATCAGCAGCACGGTCGGCCAGGCCACCCGCTCGACCGCGCCCTTGTTGGACTTGGGCGAGGTGAGGGAGAGCACGACGGCCACGGTGACGGCGGTCAGGCCGACGTCCAGCTTGAAGGCGAGGACGGCCACGCAGAGCGCGACGATGCCGGTCAGCGTGAGCGCCTGGTGCGCGGTCAGCCGCAGCCCGCCCCCGGGGGTCGCGGGGGCGGCCACGTCGGTCGTCGTGGAGGGCGTCGTGGAGGGCGTTGTGGAGGCCGATGTGGAGGCCGCCTTAGAGGTGGTCGCGGTCGTGGTCGCGGTGCCGCCGCCACCGCCGCCGCCCGTGCCGCCGGCGGCCGGCGCCGGCGGGCGCTCGTCGCCGGCGGGCGCCTCCGGCACGTACGTCCCGCGCCGGATCAGCTCCCGCCCGCCGAAGAGGAAGAACACGATCACGGCGGCGGCCGCGTTGAAGGCGAAGCTGGCGAGGAACAGCACCAGGTAGTCCATGGGCAACCCGGCATCCCGGGCGACCCCGTTCACGATCCCGCCGAGCACGCTGATCGGCGAGAACGCGCCCGCCTGCGTCCCGTGCGCCACCATCAGCCCGATCAGCAGCGCGTGGATGCGGTACTCGGCGGCGAAGCCGAACGCGATCGGCGCCAGGATGGCCGCCACGGCGGGCGCCGGCGCGCCGACCGCCGTCAGCAGCGCCGAGATGACGAAGACGACGGGCGGGATGGCGGCCAGCCGCCCCCGTACGAGGTGCACGGCGGCCCGGACGAGCCAGTCCACGGTTCCGTTGTTGGTGGCGATGGCGAACAGCAGCGTCACTCCGACGAGGATCACGAACAGGCTGCCGGGGAACGCGCCGAGGATGTCGTCGGTGCTCATGCCCGCGGCCAGCGTCCCGATCAGGAAGGCGCCGACGAGTGCCAGCGCTCCCAGGTTCACGGGGAAGATCGTGGCCACGACGAACATGATGATGAGGGCGAGAATGGACAGGAGCTCTGCGGACACTGCTAACTCCGATCTCCCCCGAGAGTCAGGTCGGACCGGCCGCCTCGTGGACGAGCTCGACCGGGTGGCGCGCCGTGCGTCCCGCGCCGTGAGCGATCTGCTGGCGGCACGAGACCCCCGTGGCCGCGAGCAGGGTGTCGGGCGACGATGCGGCGATCGCCGGGAAGAGCCGGAGAGCGCCGATCTTCATGGACAGGTCGTAGTGTTCGGCCTCGAAGCCGAACGATCCGGCCATTCCGCAGCAGCCGGCGTCGATCTCGGTCACCTCCGCTCCTGGAATTCTGGACAGCAGCGCGCGGGTGGCGGCCGTGCCGGTGACCGCCTTCTCGTGGCAGTGGCCGTGCAGCAGGATCTCGCGCCCGCGCAGCGCGTCGCCGAGCACCAGCCGGCCGTCGTCGATGGCCTCCGTGAGCAGTTCGGGGACGAGCCTGGCGCGCGCCGCGACGTCCGCCACCCGGGGGTCGCCGGGGAGCAGGGCGGCGTACTCGTCCTTGAGCGTGAGCAGGCAGGACGGCTCAAGCCCGACGATCGGCGCGTCCGAGCCGGCCAGGCGGCCCACCATGTCGGCGGCCATCGCGCGGGCCTGGTCGAGCAGCCCCTTGGAGATGCTGGACCGGCCGCAGCAGCCGGAGGCTTCCAGCCGTACCCGATGACCGGCCCGCTCCAGCAGCTCGACGGCGGCGCGGCCGATGCCGGGCTCGGTGAAGCTGGTGAACGAGTCGGCCAGCAGGATCACGTCCCTGCCGTCGGCAGGCTTGCGGCGGGCGAACCAGCGCGGCAGGGTGTCGCGGCGGAAGCGGGGGAGCGGGCGGCGCCGGCTCAGGCCGAGCGGGCCGCGTACGGCGCCGGCCAGCCAGTTCGACAGCGGCGCTGTCGCCGAGCCGAGCCGGTTGAGCGTCCTGATCGCGCCGAACGCGCGGGCGCGCAGCGGGACGCCGTGCTCGCTCTGGTACTGGTGCAGAGACTCGCTCTTCAGTGCCGCCATGTCCACGCCGAGCGGGCACTCCGACTGGCACGCCTTGCACTCCAGGCACAGGTCGAGGATGCCGTGCAGCCGCTCGTCGCCGAGCGCCCGCCGGGGGTCGGGCGACGACAGCGCCTTGACCAGCGCGTTGGCCCGGCCCCTGGTGGAGTGCTCCTCCTCCCGGGTCGCCATGTACGACGGGCACATGACGCCGGTGTCGTCCTTGCGGCACACGCCGACGTTCATGCACCGGTCGGCCGCGGCGTGCATGCCGCCCTCGAACGCCAGCGTGGTGGCCAGCGGGCGCGGCTCCGGCAGGTTCGGGTCGCGCAGGTGCTCGGTCATCGGGGGCGCGTCCACGATCTTGCCGGGGTTCAGCCGCCCTTCGGGGTCGAAGATCCACTTGACCTGCCGCATCGCCTCGTAGACGCGGTCGCCGAACAGGTGCCGGTTGAACTCGGAGCGGGCCAGGCCGTCGCCGTGCTCGCTGGAGTTGACGCCGCCGTAGCGGGCGGCGAGGTCGGCGACCTCCTCGGCGACCGCCCGCATCGTGGCGATCTCGCCGGGGGCCCGCAGGTCGACGAACGGGCGGATGTGCAGGCAGCCGACCGAGCAGTGGCCGTAGAAGCCGGCCTTCAGCCCGTGCCGGTCGAGGACGCGGGCGAACTCCTCGACGTACGGCAGCAGCCGCTCCGGCGGCACGGCGGTGTCCTCGACGAACGCCAGCGGCCTGCGGCTGCCCACGCTGGACGCCATGAGCAGGCCGAGCCCCGCCTTGCGGACCTTCAGCACGGCCTCCTGCCCGGCCTTGGTGACCGCCTTGAGCGTGTGGTAGCCGTGCCCGCCGGCCTTCCACGTCATGGCCAGCTCGTCCACCCGCCCGGCCACCTCGGCCGGGCTGTCGCCGAAGAACTCCACGAACAGCAGCGCCTCGGGGTCGCCCTCCAGGATGCCGGCCAGCGCCGCGTAGTCGACCCGCCGCCTGGACAGGTCGAGGATGGCCTTGTCCAGCAGCTCGACCGAGGCGGCGCCGAACGACAGCGCGTCGGCGGTGGCCGCGACGGCCGCGGCGGTCGAGGCGAAGTGGCCCACCGCGATGGCCTTGGCGCGCGGCAGCGGCGCCAGCCCGACCGTGGCCTCGGTGATCACGGCCAGCGTGCCCTCCGAGCCGACGATCAGCTTCGTCAGGTCGAGCCCGCCGCCCGCCGTGGCCGCGTCCAGCCGGTAGCCGCCGGCGTGCCGCCAGAAGCGCGGGAAACCCGACAGATCGACGCCGTCCAGCACCTCGCCGACCGCCGTCCGCAGCCGGGCGTCGGTGGCGAGGTCGGGCGTGGTGGCGTCGGCGAGCACCACCTTCAGCGCCTGGACGTGGTCGATCGTGGAGCCGTACAGGACGGAGTGGCTGCCGGCCGAGTTGTTGCCGATCATGCCGCCGATCGTGGCCCTGTCGCTGGTGGAGGTGTCGGGGCCGAACATCAGGCCGTGCTTGCGCGCGGCCCTGTTGAGCTGGTCCTGCACCACGCCGGGCTGCACCCGGGCGGTATCGCCGTCGATCTCCAGGATCCGGTTCATGTGCCGGGAGAAGTCCACGATCACCGCGGCGCCGACCGTCTGCCCGGCCAGGCTGGTGCCGGCGCCGCGTGGCAGCACCGGCACGCCCAGCTCGCCGCAGGCCGCCACCAGCGCCTGCACGTCGTCGGCGTGCCGGGGGAAGGCGACGGCCAGCGGCTCGATGGCGTACATGCTGGCGTCGGAGGAGTAGAGGTGCCGGGTGTACGGGTCGTCCCTGACGTCGCCGGCCAGCAGCGGGGCCAGCGTGCGTGCCAGGCTCACTCGGCGCCCTCCCTGCCCTCCGTGCCCTCTATGCCCTCCGTGCCCTCCAGGTAGGTCAGCGCCGCCCGAGCCCCGCCGTCCTTGATCGGCACCCCCGCCGCCGCCAGGCCCATCTCGACGCCACTGAGCGTGCCGGCGAGCATCAGGTCGTTGAAGTGGCCGAGATGCCCGATGCGGAACACGCGGCCCGCCAGCCGGCCGAGCCCGGTGCCGAGCGACATGTCGTACCGGTCGAGGATCAGCTCCCTGACCGCGTCGGCGTCGTGGCCGGCGGGCAGCACCACGGCGGTGAGCGAGCTGGAGTACGCGCGCTCGTCGGCGCACAGCACCTCCAGGCCCCACCCGCGCACGGCCCGCCTGGTCGCCTCGGCGTGCCGGTCGTGGCGGGCGAACACCGCGTCCAGGCCCTCCTCCTCCAGCATGACCAGCGCTTCGCGCAGGCCGTACAGGAGGTTGGTGGGCGGCGTGTACGGGAAGAAGCCGCGCCGGTTGGCGGCGATGACCGGCTCCCAGTCCCAGTAGGAGCGCGGCAGCCGCCCCCGATGCGCCAGCGCCTTCTCACTGACCGCGTTGAACCCGAGACCGGGCGGCAGCATCAGCCCCTTCTGCGAGCAGCCGACGGTGACGTCGACGCCCCAGTCGTCGTGGCGGTACTCCATCGAGCCGAGCGACGAGATCGTGTCCACCAGCAGCAGCGCGGGATGCCCCGCCCGGTCGATGGCGTCGCGGATCTCCGGGACGGGGCCGCGCACGCCGGTCGAGGTCTCGTTGTGCACCACCATGACCGCGGCCACGTCGGGGGTGAGCCGGTCGGCCAGCGCGGCGGGGTCGGCGGCGTGCCGCCAGTCGCCGGGCACGACGTCCACGACGAGGCCCAGCTTCGTGGCCATCTCGCACCACAGCGAGGAGAAGTGCCCGGTCTCGAACGCCACCACCTTGTCACCCGGCGACAGCGTGTTGACCAGCGCCGCCTCCCAGGCACCCGTACCGGAGGAGGGGTAGCAGACCACCGGGCCCGACGTCCTGAACACGCCCCGCAGCCGCTCCAGCACCTCGCCCGCGAGATGGGCGAACGCGGGCCCCCGATGGTCGATCGTGGGCTGCGCGATCGCGCGCAGCACCCGGTCGGGAACGTTGGTCGGCCCTGGGATCTGCAGGAAGTGCCGGCCCACTGATGGATCACCTCCGTGCCGTGAGACGGCACGGTGTGCCGCTTGACGGTTCATTAACATTAAGATCGGCCCGCAGAGGAGTCAATGCATGCAGAACGTGGTCAACGCCCTCCGAGCTCTCGAAGCGGTCGCCGCGCGCCAGCCCATCGGCGTCGGCGAGCTCTCCCGCGCGCTGGGGCTGCCCAAGAGCACCGTGCAGCGGTCGTTGCGGACACTGCACGACGCCGGGTGGATCAGGCGGGCGGGCGGCGAGGTCACGCGCTGGCAGGTGACGAGCAAGGTCTTACAGATCGCGCGTACGACCGAGCTGGGATTGCGCGACGCGGCCATGCCCGTCATGGAGGAGCTGCGCCAGCGCACCGGCGAGACCATCCACCTGATGGTGCCCGAGGGCGACGCCGTCGTCCTGATCGAACGCCTGGAGACCGACAAGCCGCTGCGCATCGTGCTGCCGCTCGGCATCAGGCTCCCCCTCCACGCCTCCGCGAACGGCAAGGCCGTGCTCGCCCACCTCGACCGGCCGCCCGGCGAGCTGCCCGGCTACACCGCCACCACCATCACCGACCCGGCCGCGCTGCGGGCCGAGCTGGAGCAGGTCCGCGCCCGTGGCTACGCCGACAACCGGGGCGAGTGGCGCTCCGACATCGCGGCCGTCGCCGCCGCCGTACTCGGCCCGGCCGGGCCCATCGCCAGCCTCAGCATCTCCACGCCGGCCAGCCGGATGCCGGACGACCTGCGCGCCGGATACGGCGAACTGGTCACGCGGGCGGCCGCCGCGCTCTCCGAACACTTCAGCCCGTCGGTGACGGGCTGCCGCTGATCGTGTCAGGGCTCGTCGGAGCCGTGGGCGGCGCGGTGGCGGGCGGCGAGGCCGACGGCGGCGCCGTCGGGGTGGTCGGCAGGTTCGCGTACTGGCCGGTCCGCGCCATGACCGGCACCATCACCCGCACCTTCGAACGGTCCTGGAACGTGAACGTCATCGGCACCGACGTGCCGCGCGCGCCCGAGACCGTGCCGATCGGCTGGTTGCCGGTGCCGATCGCATGGTCGGGCGGGATCTCGACGGGCCCGGCCAGCCGCACCTGGCCGCCGCCCTCGACCGTGACGTTCTCCAGCCGGTTCGGGCGGCTCGAACCGTTGACCAGCACCACGTAGAGCGCCTGCTCGGGAGCCGGCGTCGCCGGGTCGGCGCTGCCCAGCAGGAAGGCGTTGCGCAACTGCAGGCTCTGCCCCACGTTGGCGTTGGCCCCGTCGTTCTGCGGCGCCTGGTTCGCCCAGTCCTTCTCCGTCTTCGTGCAGCCTGTGACCACCAGACCCACGACCACGGCGGCGATGATCGAACGACGCATCGCGCCGCCCTCCTTCCGGCATGTCCCCCTCGTGGCCCTCCCGCTACCCCCCGTGACCAACCCCGAACCCGCCCGTCTCAGGTGAAAGCCGGGACCCCCGGCGAATCCGGCTGATGACCATCGATCACCGTTCATGTACCGTCGCGGGTGACGCGAGACCCCCCAGGAGCGGCAGATGGTTGAGCGGCAAGAACTCGACGCATCAGGTCAGCAGAGAAGACGGCAACTGGTCCGCGCGGTGGTCGCCTCCGCCGTCGGCACCTCGATCGAGTGGTACGACTTCTTCCTCTACGGCTTCGCCGCCAGCACGCTGTTCGCGGAGCTCTTCTTCCCCACCAGCGACCCCACCACAGGACTCCTGCTCGCCCTCGGCACCTACTTCGGCGGGTTCGCCGCCCGGCCCATCGGCGCCGCCATCTTCGGCCACTACGGCGACCGCATCGGCCGCAAGGCCGCCCTCATCACCACCCTCGTCACCATGGGCGTGGCCACCGCCTGCGTCGGGCTCGTGCCCACGTACGAGCAGATCGGCATCTGGGGCGGCATCCTGCTCACCCTGCTGCGCCTGCTTCAGGGCATCAGCGTCGGCGGCGAATGGGGCGGATCCGTGCTCCTCGCCACCGAATGGGGCAAGACGCGCGGCGGCAAGCGCGGTTTCCTCGGCAGCTGGCCGCAGTTCGGCGTCCCCGTCGGGCTCGTGCTCGGCTACCTGGCGCTGCAGATCTTCGAGCCGCTGCACCCGTACTGGGGGTGGCGCATCCCGTTCCTGCTCAGCATCGTGATGGCCGCCGTCGGCCTCTACATCAGGCTCGGCATCCTCGAGACGCCCGTCTTCGCCAAGGTCATGAAGGAGAACAAGGTCGAGCGGGTGCCCGTCAAGGAGGTGCTGGTCAAGAACTGGCGGGAGATCGTGCTCAGCGCGCTGCTGCGCACCGGGCAGCAGGCGCCGTTCTACATCTTCACCGTCTTCATCCTCACCTACGCCACCACGGCGCTGGGGTTCGAGGCGAGCGACGTCTACACGTACGTGATCGTCGCCGGCCTCGTCTCCCTGGTCACCGTGCCGTTCTGGGGGTACATCTCTGACCTGGTCGGGCGCCGTCGCCTCTACATCGTCGGCGCCGCCCTCATGGTCGTCTGGTCGTTCATCTACTGGCCACTGCTCGACACCCGCGTGCCCGCCCTGGTCTTCCTCGCCATCGTGCTGGCCGCGCCGATCCACGACATCCAGTACGGGCCGCAGGCCACGTTCATAGCGGAGAGCTTCACCGGGCGGCTGCGCTACAGCGGCGCGTCCCTCGGCTATCAGCTCGCCTCCCTGACGGCCGGCGGGCCCGCGCCGCTGATCGCGGTGTGGCTGTACGCGACGTACAAGAGCTCGTTGGCCATCGCCGTCTACATGGCGATCTGTGCCGCGATCAGCGTGGTGGCGGCGTGGGCGTTGAAGGACCGCTCACAGCAGGACTACGCCGTCGAGTACGACGATCCGAAGGCGACGTCCTAGCTTTCCGCGGGGCGCCTGGCGAGGAGGTCGCGGATCGCCTTGACCACCTCCGCCGGCGCCTCCTCGGCCATGAAGTGGCCGCTGGAGACCGTACGGTGGTCCAGGTCGTCCGCCCACGCCCGCCACCGCCCCGCCGCGTCGAACCCCAGCGCCGAGCCCCAGTCCTGCAGCAGGACCGTGACCGGCATCCCCAACCGGCCGCCCGCCCGCCGGTCGGCCTCGTCGTGCTCGACGTCGATCGTGGCGGTGGCGCGGTAGTCGGCCACGATCGACGGCACGGCCGCTCGCGACGCCTCCAGGTAGGCGTCCCGGACGTCCTGCGGGATCGCGTCCGGGCTGGAGGCCCACAGGTCGAGGAAGTACCCGAAGAACGCGTCCGCCGTCGCCTCGATCATCGCCTCGGGCAGCCCCTTCGGCTGCGCCATCAGGAACAGGTGGAACCCCACGGCGGCGGAGCGCCCCTGCATGACCTCCCAGGAGTCCAGCGTCGGCAGCACGTCGAGGGCCGCCAGGTGCGTGATCCGATCCGGGTGATCGAGCCCCGCCCGGACCGCGACCAGCGCTCCCCTGTCGTGCCCCACGAGCGCGAACCGCTCGAACCCGAGCGCCTCCGCCAGCGCGACGACGTCGTTGCCCATGGTCCGCTTGGAGTAGGTCTCGCCGTCCACGTCCTCCGGCTTGTCACTGGCGCCGTAGCCGCGCAGGTCGGGGCAGATGACGGTGTGATCGGCCGCCAGGTCGGCGGCGACATGCCGCCACATGAGATGGGTCTGCGGGAACCCGTGCAGCAACACGACGGGATCCCCGCTCCCACCGACGGCCACGTTGAGCGCCACCCCATCGGCGACGGGGACGCGCCGCTCAGCGAATCCAGGAATCTCGGGAGCCATAGGGCTCACCTCCTTGAGGAGTCAGGTGTCATGACGCTCCGGCTCCGTTCCGGAACGGCCTCCACCATGCCGCCCGCCGATCAGCAGTCACTCAGCGCTCACTCAGCGCTCACTCAGCGCTCACTCAGCGGTCCGATCAGCGCGCCCGATCAGCGCGTTTGACCGGCGTGTCGGGTCGGAGGCCGGATCAGCGGTCTCGCTCAAGGGCCCCACCCCGTCGTGCCCCGTCGCACGTGCGGCGGGGCAGGCGGTCTTGCCTGGTCACAGGCCGGTCGAGGGGGAGCGGTCCCAGTCGGTTCCAAAGGGCGCATAGGTTGGGTGGCGCCATGGTGAGTTTCGGTGTGCTCGGCCCGTTGACGGCCGCCGGGGAGCGCGGCCCGATCCGGCTCAAGGGGCCGCGTCACCGGGCGGTCCTGGCCCGGCTGCTGGTCGCCAGGGGACGGGTCGTGCCGGTGTCGTGGCTGGTCGGCGACCTGTGGGAGGAGCCGGGACAGGGCGCGGTGGGGGCCGTGCAGACGTTCGTCGGAGCACTCAGGAAGGCACTCGAACCGGACCGCCCGCCCCGTACGCCGTCCCGCCTCCTCATCACCTCACCTCCGGGTTACGCCCTGCGCGCCGAGCCGGACGCGGTGGACGCCTGGCGCTTCGAGTCCGCGCTCACCGACGCCGCGAACCGACCGGCCGGCGAGGCGTACCGGCTGCTCGACGCGGCCCTGACGTTGTGGCGCGGGCCCGCGTACGCGGAGTTCGCCGACCAGGACTGGGCGCGTGGCGAGGCCGCCCGTCTGGACGAGCTCCGCCTGCTCGCCGTGGAACGCCGCGCCGAGGCCGGCCTGGCCGCCGGGCCGGCCGCCGAGTGCGTCGCCGACCTTGAGGCCCACGTCGCCGCCCACCCCCTCCGCGAGGACGGCTGGCACCTGCTGGCCCGCAGCCTGTACGCAACGGGACGCCAGGGCGACGCCTTGGGAACGCTGCGCCGCGCGAGAGCGACGTTGCTGACTGAACTGGGTGTAGACCCGGGGGAGCCCCTCCGCACCCTCGAATCCGACATCCTCTCCCAAGCCCCCCACCTCATCTCACGCCCGGCGAAGGGACCCGCCGACGCTTCCGAACGAGCGGACGACACGTCCCCAGAGACACCGGCGACAGTGACCGCGGCGACGGAGGCACCCGCAGCCAAAGTGACGGGCCTGCTCGCGGACCACCTCGCGGTGGCGAAGACGGCGGCGTCAGAAGCCGAAGCGACGGGCCTGGCCGCGGCGCACCTGGCGATGACGGAGCACCCCTTCGTAGGCCGGCAGGCGGAACTGGCCGAGCTGGAACGCGCGGCGGCACTCGTCACCACATCCGGCCGGCCGCGACTCGTCCTGATCTCGGGTGCGGCAGGCGCGGGCAAGACCGCCCTGGTGGACGCCTTGGCCCGCCGCCTCCGGGCAACCGGCTGGCAGACGGCCCGGCCCACCAGCGAGACCCTCGAGACGGTGGTGGCCGCTGCGCGTGAGGCGCCGGTGTTGCTGGTCTTCGACGATCTGCACGAAGCGGATGAGGAGACGCTGGCCGTGTTCGCCAGGCCGGCGACCGGGCTCGGGCCCGCGCGCGTGCTGATCGTCGGTACGTACCGCTCCACCGACCTCACCGTCCCCCTCACCGAGGCCCTGGGCAGGGCGGCGCGGGCCGAGCCGGTGCGACTGTACCTGGCCGGGCTGACCGAGCCCGAGGTGCGCGAGCTGGTGAGCGCCCTGGCCACCCGCGAGCCGGCCGACGGCCACATCAGGACGATCCACGGGCGCAGCGCCGGAAACCCGTTCTTCGTCCGCGAGCTGACCCGCCTGTGGGAGAGCGACGGCGACGCCGCCCTGCACACCGTGCCCGCCGGGGTACGGGACGTCATCCGGCACCGGCTGGCCGGGCTGCCCGGCGCGGCGCGTACGCACCTGCGCCAGGCCGCCGTCATCGGCCAGGAGGTCGATCTCGACGTGCTGACGGAGCTGGCCGGGGACGAGGACGCCGTCCTGGACTCGGTCGAGTCGGCCCTGCTCGCGGGTTTCCTCGTCGAGCGGGACGCCGACCGGCTCAGGTTCGGGCACGCGCTCGTCCAGGAGACCCTGTACGACGACGTCGCCCGTGCCCGCCGCGCCCGCTGGCACGCCGCCGTGGCCGGCATCGTGGAACGGACGCGTCCCGGCGACGTGGAGACCATCGCCCACCATTGCGTGCGCTCCGAGGGCCGGGCCGGCGACCTCCGTACCGCCCGCTACGCCCGCGCGGCGGCCGAACGCGCCGAACGCCGCTCAGCCCCCCACGAGGCCGCCCGCCTCTGGCACGCCACCCTCACCGCCCTCGACCGCGCCATCACGAAGAGCCCCACCCCTTCCCGCGCCACCCCAGCCGGCCCTGGCCGGGATGCTGCCGGTCGCACGCCCTCGGATCGTGCGGTCCTCGACGTGGCCGGCGGCTCGGGGCTCGCTCGTCCGTCCGGGTGGGAGGAGGAGGCATCATCCGGCGGCCCGGTCTCGGGCGGCGGGACGGTGGTCGCGCCGCATCCTGACGGTGCGGAGGGGACGCTGCTTGAGGAGCGGCTGGCGGCCGTCATGGGGCTCGGGCGGGCGTCGGCGGTGACCGGGCGGTTGCAGGAGTCGCGTCGGTTGCGGGCCGAGGCGGTGGACGTGGCGGAAGCGCTCGGCGACCCGCTGCTGACGGCCACCGTCATCGGCTCGTTCGACGTGCCGGCCAACTGGACCACCAACGACGACCCGGCCCTGTCCGAACGCCTGGTCGCCGCCGCCGAACGCACCCTCGCCGCCCTCCCCGGCGAGACCACGCCCACGTCCCTGGGGCGGTATGCGGCCGAGCGCGCCCGCCTGCTCATCACCATCGCCATGGAACGCCGCGCCGACCCCGGCCGCCGCGCCGACCAGGCGGCCCGGGAAGCGGAGAGCATCGCGCGGCGGCTGGGAGACCGCACACTGCTGGCCTACGCCCTCAACGGCCGCGCCCTCCAGACCTTCCACCGAGCCGGCCTGGCGCCGGAACGAGCCGCGATAGGCGAGGAACTCCTGACCCTCGCCGCCGCAGCCTCAGCCCCGACACACGCCACGGCCCCGGACACGCGGGGAGGCGCGGGTGTGGGCGCGCGGGGAGGTGTGTGCAGGGGCGTGGGCGTCACGGCTGCGGGTGCGGGTGCGGGTGCGACGGAGTGCGCGGGCGCCACCGGTTCGGGGGTGGACGCGGTGGGGCGTGCGGGCGCCGGGGTGGGGGAGGGCATGGTGACGTTTGCGGTGCTGGGGCATCTCATTCTGCTCGAGGCCAGGGCCGGGATGGCGGATCTCGCCGCGGCCGACCGGCACGCCGCTGCCGCCGATCGGTTGGCGGAACAGTACGACCTGCCGCTCGTCGGCGTCTTCACCGCCTGGTACGCCGCGCTCCGCCGGGCCATCACGTCCGGCGATCGGTACGCGGCCCGCGCGGCCTACCGGGCGGCCGCCCGCCGTCTCGACGGCGCGAGCATGCCCGGCGTCGAGCAGGGTCTGCTGCCTCTGGCCCTGATGACGCTGGACGTCATCGATGCCGGGTCAGTCAAGCCCTGTCAAGCCCCGTCCAGCCCCACTCGACCGGGTCCCGCCCAGGGCGGTCGGGAGTGGGGGCCGTACGAGGAGTGGGTGCGGCCGTTGGTGCTGCTGGCGGAGGGCCGTTCAGAGCAGGCTCGCGAGGCCGTGCGGGCGGTGCCCGAGTCGCCGCGCGACCTGCTGTACGAGCTCAGGACCTGCCTGCACGCCACGGCGGCGCTCGCGACCGGCGTGACCGATCGCCTCCAAGACCTGTACGATCGCCTGCTGCCCGCCCGGGACGAGCTGGGCGGAGCAGGCAGCGGGCTGGTCACCCTGGGGCCGGTGGCGCTCTACCTCGGCCGCCTGGCCGCCGCGCTGGACCGGCCGGATCTGGCCGAGGAGCACTTCCGCCAGGCCACCGCCGTCGCGGCCCGCGCACGATCCCCGCACTGGGCCGCCACTGCGAAGAGCGCCGTCACCTCGAAGGGCGCCCCCATCGCGAAGGACGCGCCCACCGCGTAGGACGCCCCCCACCCCACAGAACGCCCCCCACCCCACAGAACGCCCCCACCGCTTAGGACGCCGCCGCCGAGAACACCGAGGGCGGTCTCAGCGGAGCCTGAGGGCCGGCGTCAGGAAGGGAGCAGGCCGGGCGGTGACGGGCGCTGACGGAGAAGAGGGGTAGTTGTAACCTTCTTGTCAAAACGGGCGGTCAGGAGCGCGGCCGTGGTGACACGGGACCGCCCATGGCGAGGCGCCCTTCGCTCCCTTCGCCTTTCCGAAAGTTTCGGGCAAGTTGTTGCCCGAAGAAGCCGTCGCGAGCCCCGGAGCTCGCCGGGCGCGGTAACCGGCTGGACCGGCAACACAGCAGTTGGCGGCACTCTTGACACGATTCAACAAGCCCCCTTATGTTGCCGCAATATTAACCGGAACTGCTTGAAACTTTCGGCGTCACTCTCGCGTAACACCCCCCGGCTAGCGCTCGCGGGACGGCGCCGGCATAAGGGCATGGAGCGAAGGGACGGCATGAGGGGCCACGAACCAGATGACACGCGCTCGGCGGAGTCCGGCGAGCGCGAGCAGTGGCGGGACACGCGGCTGACCCCCGCCCAGCGGGCCGAGGCCCTCATCCCTCTGATGACGCTGGAAGAGAAGGTGGCCCAGCTCGTCGGGGTGTGGGTCGGCGCCGACGCCTCGGGGGGCGGCGTCGCCCCGCACCAGACGGACATGGGCGGCGGCCCCGAGTGGCCCGACGCCATCAGGCAGGGCCTGGGCCAGCTGACCAGGCCGTTCGGCACCGCGCCTGTGGACCCGGTGGCGGGCGCCCGCTCGCTCGCGGCCTCGCAGGAGGAGATCGTCAGGACCAGCAGGTTCGGCATCCCGGCGCAGGTCCACGAGGAGTGCCTGACGGGCTTCGCGGCGTGGCGGGCGACGGTCTATCCGGCGCCGCTGAGCTGGGGCGCCTCGTTCGACCCCGAGCTGGTCGAGCAGGTGGCGGCCAGGATCGGCCGCTCGATGCGCGCGGCGGGCATCCACCAGGGCCTCGCGCCGGTGGTGGACGTGACCAGGGACTACCGCTGGGGACGCACCGAGGAGACGATCGGCGAGGACCCGTACCTGGTGGGGACGGTCGGCGCCGCCTACGTCCGCGGTCTGGAGGGCGCCGGCCTGGTGGCCACGCTCAAGCACTTCGCCGGCTACTCCGCCTCCAGGGGCGGCAGGAACCTCGCGCCGGTCCCGATGGGCGCCAGGGAGCTGGCGGACGTGGTGCTGCCGCCGTTCGAGATGGCGCTGCGGCTCGGCGGGGCGCGTTCGGTGATGAACTCGTACGCCGAGATCGACGGCGTCCCGGTGGCGGCCGACGAGAGCCTGCTCACCGGCCTGCTGCGGGACGAGTGGGGCTTCGACGGCACGGTGGTCGCCGACTACTTCGCCGTCCGGTTCCTGGAGCGGCTGCACGGCGTGGCCGCCGACGGCGGGCAGGCGGCGGGGCTGGCGCTGCGGGCGGGCATCGACGTGGAGCTGCCGACGGTGGACACGTTCGGCGCCCCGCTGGTGGACGCGGTCAAGGCGGGCGCCGTGGACGAGGCGCTGATCGACCGGGCGCTGCGCCGCGTGCTGACGCAGAAGGCGGAACTCGGCCTGCTCGACCCGGACTGGCAGCCGCTGCCCGGCCCGGCCGACGAGGTGCGGCTGGACGACGAGGAGAGCCAGGAGCTGGCGCTGCGGCTGGCGCGCGAGGCGATCGTGCTGCTGCGCAATGACGACGCCGTGCTGCCCCTGCAGGCCGGGCGGAAGGTGGCGCTGGTCGGCCCGGTGGCCGACGACCCGATGGCGATGCTCGGCTGCTACGCCTTCCCCGCGCACGTCGGCCCGCACCCCGAGCACGGGCTGGGCCTGGAGATCCCGTCCCTGCGCGAGGCGCTCGCCGGACTGGTGCCCGATCTCGCCTACGCCCCCGGCTGCGACATCAGCGGCACCGACACCTCGGGCATCGCCGAGGCGGTGGCGCTGGCCACGGACAGCGACGTGTGCGTGGTGGCGGTCGGCGACCGGGCCGGGCTGTTCGGGCGGGGCACGTCGGGCGAGGGCTGCGACGCCACCGACCTGCGGCTGCCCGGCGTGCAGGCGGAGCTGGTCCAGGCGGTGCTGGCGACCGGTACGCCGGTCGTGCTGGTGCTGCTCGCGGGCCGCCCGTACGCGCTGGGCGAGGAGACGGACGCGGCCAAGGCCGTGCTGTTCGGCTTCTTCCCCGGCCAGCGCGGCGGCCAGGCGCTGGCCGAGGTGCTGACCGGCGCGGTGAACCCGACCGGCCGCCTGCCGGTCAGCGTCCCGCGCGACGCGGGCGGGCTGCCCGCCACCTACCTCGCGCCGCCGCTCGGCCGCCGCACCCAGGTGTCGTCGGTGGACCCGACGCCCGCCTACCCGTTCGGCCACGGCCTGGGCTACACCACGTACGAGTGGAGCGAGGCCCGTGTCGCCGGCGGCGTCACGGACTGGCCGGTGGACGGCGAGGTGCAGGTCGAGGTCACCGTGCGCAACAGCGGCGACCGGGCCGGCGCCGAGGTCGTCCAGCTCTACCTGCACGACCCCGTGGCGCAGACCACCAGGCCCGTGGTCCGCCTGATCGGTTACGCGCGCGTCCCGCTGGAGGCGGGGGAGAGCGCGCGGGTGAGCTTCACCGTGCCGGCCGACGCGACGTCCTTCACCGGGACGCACGGCCGGCGCATCGTCGAGCCGGGCGACGTCGAGCTGCGGCTCGGCCGCTCGTGCGCCGAGACCGTGGCGACCCTGCCGCTGCGCCTCACCGGCGACGTACGCGACATCGGCCACGGCCGCCGGCTCCAGGCGCCGGCGCAGATCGATCGCAACCCCCCGGAGGGCCGAGGATGAGCACACCCGACACGCTGAGTCCGGCCAGGCCGCAGCCGGCCAAGGAGAAACCCGCATCGGGCCGCCGCCGCCGCGAGAAGAGCGGCTCGTGGCGGCGGGCGCTGCGGCGCGACTGGCAGCTCTACACGCTGGCGATCCTGCCGCTGCTGTTCTTCCTGATCTTCCGGTACGCGCCGATGATCGGCAACGTCATCGCGTTCAGGAAGTTCGAGCCGGGCGGCAGCATCTTCGGCGAGGAGTGGGTGGGCCTGCGCTACGTGAAGCTGTTCCTGAACGACCCCACGTTCTGGAACGTCTTCACCAACACCCTCGTCCTCGGCGCGCTGACGCTGATCTTCTGCTTCCCGCTGCCGATCGTGCTGGCGCTGCTGCTCAACGAGGTCAGGCGGCGCACGCTCAAGCGGTTCCTGCAGTCGGTGACGTACCTGCCGCACTTCCTGTCGATGGTGATCGTGGCCGGTCTGGTCATGCAGATCACCGCGCTGGACGGGCCGATCAACGCCTTCCTCGACTTCGTCGGCAGCGAGAAGGTCTCCTTCATGCAGGACCCCGACTGGTTCAGGACGATCTACGTCGGCTCGGAGGTCTGGCAGACGGTCGGGTGGGGCACGATCCTCTACCTCGCCGCGCTGACCACCATCGACGACCAGCTCTACGAGGCGGCCAGGATCGACGGCGCCGGCCGGTGGCGGCAGATCTGGCACGTGACGCTTCCCGGCATCCGGCCGACGGCGGTCACGCTGCTGATCCTCAACATCGGCACGTTCATGGCGGTGGGCTTCGAGAAGGTCTTCCTGCTCTACAACCCGCTGACCTATCCGACGGCCGACGTCATCTCGACGTACCTGTACCGGATGGGCCTCGAGGCCAGCAACTTCAGTTACGCGGCGGCGATCGGCCTGTTCGAGGCGCTGGTCGGCCTGGTGCTGATCCTCTCGGCCAATGTGATCTCCCGTCGCACAGTTGGGACGAGCCTGTGGTGACTACGCACGACCTGACCCGGGGCTACCGCGTCTTCCAGTGGTTCAACGCTCTCATCCTGACCGTCGTCGTGATCGTGACGCTCTATCCGTTCGTCAACATCCTGGCGCGCTCGTTCAGCAGCCAGAGCGCGATCAGCGCGGGCGAGGTGAACCTGCTGCCCAAGGGGTTCAACCTGACGACGTACAAGATCGTCGCCTCTGACCCGATGTTCTGGACGAACTACCGCAACACGATCGTCTACACGATCGTCGCGACGTTCATCGCGATCGTGATGACCACCTGTTACGCGTACGTGCTGTCCAAGAAACACCTCAAGGGCCGGACGTTCCTCATCGGCGTCGCGGTCTTCACCATGTTCTTCACCGGCGGCCTGATCCCCAACTACGTGCTGATCACCAGCCTCGGCATGAAGAACTCCATCTGGGCCATCGTGCTGCCCAACGCGATCAGCGTGTTCAACCTCCTGGTCATGAAGGCGTTCTTCGAGAACCTGCCCCAGGACCTGGAGGAGGCCGCCGCCATCGACGGCCTGAACACGTACGGCATCCTGTGGAAGATCGTGCTGCCGCTGTCGAAGGCGGTGATCGCCACGATGATCCTGTTCTACGCGGTCTCGTTCTGGAACTCCTGGTTCCCCGCGTTCCTCTACATGAACGAGTCCGAACTGTTCCCGGTCACCGTCTACCTGCGCAACCTCATCGCCGGCGCGACCGGAGCCGACTCCTACGGCGCCGCCGTGGCCGAGGTGACCCAGGCGGCGGCCAACATCCAGGCGGTGACGATCGTGCTCACCGTCCTGCCCATCCTCCTGATCTACCCGTTCGTCCAGCGGTACTTCGTCTCCGGCGTCATGCTCGGCGCGGTCAAGGGCTGACGTCCCCGCCTCCTCCACCCCAGCAGAATCACGGGAAAGGATTCCCCCCATGCGCGACATCTCGCGGCGTCAGGCGATCATCGGTCTCGGTGCCTTCGCCTCCCTCGCCCTGACGGCCTGCGGCAGCGACAGCGAGACCCCGGCGAAGGGCGCGGAAACGGCGGCCAACAAGGCGGGCTCGATGGCGGGCTTCGCCGTCGGCCAGCAGTTCAAGGCCACCGAACCGGTGTCGTTCAGCATGCTCTACAACAACCATCCGTTCTACCCGCTCAAGAACGACTGGCTGTTCTGGCAGGAGCTCACCAAGCGCACGAACGTCACCGTCCAGCCGACGACCGTGCCGCTCAGCGACTACGAGAAGAAGCGCAGCCTGATCATCGGCGCCGGCGACGCCCCGCTGATCATCCCGAAGACGTACCACCCGCAGGAGGAGGCGTTCGTCTCCTCCGGCGCGATCCTGCCGGTCAGCGAGTACTTCGACCTCATGCCGAACTTCCAGGACAAGGTCGCCAAGTGGCAGCTCCAGCCGGAGCTCAACTCGATCATGCAGTCGGACGGCCGCATCTACCTGCTGCCCGGCCTGCACGAGGCGGCCTGGGCCGACTACTCCTTCGCGGTGCGCACCGACATCCTGGAGAAGCTCAAGCTCGAGGTCCCGAAGACGCTCGACGACTTCTACGCCATGCTCAAGGCGATGAAGGCGGAGTACCCCGACCTCTACCCGATGACGGACCGGTGGGGCGTGCCGACGCCGGGCGGCAACCTGATCAAGCTGATCGCCCAGGCGTACGGCAGCAAGGGCGGCTGGGAGTACCAGCACGCCACGTTCGACCAGGCGCAGGGCAAGTTCGTCTACACCGGCATCATGCCGGGCTACAAGCAGACGATCGAGTACCTGAACAAGCTGGTCAAGGAGAAGCTGCTCGACCCCGAGAGCTTCACCCAGCAGGACGACGCGGCCAAGCAGAAGTTCGTCTCCGGCAAGTCGTTCGTGATCAGCACCAACGCGCAGTCGCTCATCAACGACTACCGCGGCCCGCTGATCGAGAACATCCCCGACGCCAAGATCGTCAAGATCCCGGTGCCGATCGGCCCCATCGGCGAGTACAAGATCGCCACCCGGCTGGAGAACGGCATCATGATCTCCAAGAAGGCCGTGGAGAACAAGAACTTCGTCGCCATGATGCAGTTCATCGACTGGCTCTGGTACTCCGACGCCGGCCAGGAGTTCGCCAAGTGGGGCGTCGAGGGCGTCACCTTCACCAAGGAGGGCGGCAAGTATAAGCTCGCCAAGGACGTCGACTACGTCGGGCTCAACGCCGGCGCGCCCAAGCACCTGCAGAAGGACTTCGGCTTCGGCAACGGCGTCTTCGCCTACGGCGGCGCCACCCAGCTCCTGCAGTCCACGTTCTCGGATGAGGAGATCGAGTTCCAGAACGTGATGAACGCCAGGAAGCCCTGGCCGGTCGAGCCCCCCGCGCCGCTCACCGAGGAGGAGCGCGAGCAGGCATCCCTCTGGGAGACGCCGCTGAAGGACCACGTCACCCAGAACACGCTCAAGTTCATCCTCGGCCAGCGCGACCTCAGCGAGTGGGACGCCTACGTCAAGGAGGTCGAGGGCAAGGGCGCCACCCAGTACGTCACCCTGGTCAACGGCGCGTACGAGCGGTTCAAGAAGGAGCACGGCAGCTGACGCGGCCGACCTCCCGGCCGGCCGGGCCGTCCGCACCGCACCAGGACGGCCCGGCCGCCCCCAGGCCCGAATCCGGACGGATCGGTATCCTCCGGGAAAGTCTCACCTCGGAGGAGCACACGCGATGAGCGACCTGACGACCTCGCGGAAGTTCGGCACCGGCCCGCTGTCGCGCGGCTCCGCGCTGGTCTACACGCTGCTGATCGTCGAGCTGCTCGTCCTGCTCACCGCCGTCCCAGGACTGGTGGCGCTGGTGCTGCTCGACCGCGACGCCAGCAACGTCCCGCTGATGGCGGCCTGCCTGCTGCCCGCGGGCCCCGCGCTCTCCGCCGCCCTCTACGCCCTGCGCCACCGCGGCGGCGACCTGACCGAGCTGAGCCCGGCCGCCGCGTTCTGGCGCGGCTACAAGCTCAACTTCGGCGCCGCGCTCAAGATCTGGGTGCCCTGGCTGATCGTGCTGGCCCTGGCCGGCACCAACCTGGCCAACTTCGCCGCCGCAGGGGTGCCCGGCTGGTGGGGCGCCCTGCTGATCGTGCTCGCCGCCGGCGGCACGCTGTGGGTGGCCAACGCGCTGGTCATCACCTCGCTGTTCGCCTTCAGGGCGGTGGACGTCGCCAAGCTCGCGGCGTACGCGCTCGGGCGCTTCCCCGCCGCCACCCTCGCCAACGCCTGCCTGCTCATCGTGGCGGGCGGCGTCGTGCTGGTCGCGTCGGAGGCGGTGCTGGCGCTGCTGGCCTCGGTGCTCACCGCGACGCTCCTGTGGAACAGCCGCGCCATGATCACCGAGGTGCAGCAGCGCTTCACCCGTCCCTAGTGGCCCGGCCCTAGTGGATGGTCCTGCCGTGCGCGTCGGGCACGCCCGACTTGCGGAAGAAGTAGGTGTTGATCTGGTCGCGCCACTCCTCCGCCGAGCGCACCTGCTCGTCGAGCCGCTCGCGTACGCGGGCGTACAGCGCGGGATCCACCACGTCGTCGCCCTCCAGCTTCGCCCACAAGGCCCTGATCTCGGCGGCCTCCTCGGCGCCGGCGAAGTGGGTGTCGTAGATGTGCTGGATGACCGTGGTGCCGCTCTGCAGCACGTGCTCGTACGGCACGTGGTGGAAGAAGAGCAGCAGCTCGTCGGGGCACTCCGCGAGTGACTCGTACACCTGCGACCACGGCGCCGGGTACTGGCCGGTGTAGCCGGTGCCGGTCGCCCTGGTGCGGTCGACGCCGACGCCGTCGCGGTCGGCGAAGTGGTAGGTGCCCCACGGCGTGTACTCATAGCCGTCCACGTCGGGTCCGTAGTGGTGGCCGGGCCTGACCATGAAGCCGACGCCGAGCGGCGCGGTGTAGCGCTCGTACGTGCGCCACGAGTCGTCCATCATGCCGTGCAGCGTCTCCCGCAGCCGCTCGCCGCCCTCGGGGAAGGTGAGCCCGATCCACTCGTCCAGGACCGCCGCGGGGCCGAGGCCGGGGTTCCAGGCCAGGCGGCCGAAGGCGTACAGGTTGGCCTGGGCCAGCGGGTGGCCCGTCCAGTAGGGGTCGTCGCCCACGTTCGACACCGCGACGAGACCGCCGCTCGTCGTCACGTCGGCCACCGCCCGCTCGCCCGGGCCCCAGAAGCGGAACCCGAGCACCTCCCTCCACATCGGCGCGAGATAGCAGACGTGCCGCTGCTGGCCGGTGTACTCCTGCGTCACCTGCAGCTCCACCGCGAGTTTCGTGGCCGGCATGGCGGCGATCACCGGGGAGATCGGCTCGCGCGTCTGGAAGTCGATCGGGCCGTACTTGACCTGGAGGATCGCGTTGTCCCTGAACCTGCCGTCGAGCGGCGAGAAGTGGTCGTGGGCGGCGCGGGCGCGGTCGGTCCTGCGGTCGCGCCAGTCCTGGCGGTGGTTGTAGACGAACGCCCGCCAGTGCACCACGCCGCCGTGCGGGGCGAGGGCGTCGGCCAGCACGTTCGCGCCGTCGGCGTGGTCGCGCCCGTAGGCGAACGGCCCCGGCTGGCCCTCCGAGTCGGCCTTGACCACGTAACCGCCGAAATCGGGGATCGTCTCGTAGACCCGCTCCGTCGTCCGCGCCCACCACGCGCGCACGTCCTCCTCCACCGGGTTGGCCGTCTCCAGGCCGCCGAGCACGATGGGGGAGGCGAAGTTGACCGACAGGTGCACGCGGATGCCGTACGCGCGGAACTCGGCCGCCAGCGCGGCCACCTCGCCGAGCCGGTCGGTCAGCAGGCGAGCCTCGGTGGCGTGCACGTTGACGTTGTTGACCGCGACGGCGTTGACGCCGGTGGCCGCCAGCAACCGGGCGTAGGCGCGTACCCGGCTCAGGTCCTCGCGCAGGACGCCGTCCCGCCAGAAGATCGAGCCGCCCGAGTAGCCGCGCTCCACCTGGCCCATCACGGGGTGCACGTCGATGTTGTCCCAGTGGTCGAGCATGCGCCTGGCCAGTGCGGGCCGGTGCGTCTCGGCCGGGCGGTCGCCCTCGAACGCCCTCTCGCCGAGCCTGACCACCGCGAAGAACCCGTACAGCAGGCCCGCCGGCTGATCCGCCAGCACCACGGTCACGCCGCCGGAGCGGGCCAGCAGGAAGCCCTCGGCACCCGGTTCGGGACCCATGACCGCGCGCGCGGCCGCGGGCAGCGAGCCTTGGGAGGTCAGCGCGAGCACGAGGTCGTACGGCTCGCCCGGCGCGGCCACGGCGCCGCCGTGCCGGGCGCAGGCGTCCGCCACCTCGGCCCGGACGGTCTCCGCGACCTCCGAGGCGTCGGCGAGCACGAGCACGCGGCGCGCGCCGAGCGCACGGAACGCCTCGGGGGGCAGCCAGGCCGGATGGACGTCATCGACATGGGGAACGGTCACGGGGGGCTCCTTAGGTCAAACTCCAAGGAGCGAATCTATCGTCGCCCCGCGAACCGCCCTCAGGCAGCGTCGGTGAAGGGCGTCAGCCGGAGCCTGGTCGCGGTGGGCGCGGTGTCCTCGATGTAGGTGGAGCCGTCGGCCACGTCGTCGTAGGGGTAGCCGTGCGCCGTGCCGCTGCGGGTGTCGGCGTGCAGGACGTGCGACAGCGAGACCGGCACCTTGGTGCCGTCGGCCGGACGGAAGTCGGTCTCGAACGCGAACGGCGCGGCGTGCCCGTGCCAGCCGGACAGCACGTTCTCGGCCGTGGCCTGGTGGCGC
>NZ_JBEXLH010000018.1:0-126086 GCF_040609855.1 Nonomuraea sp. NPDC004580
GAGCCCGGCGTCGCCGACGATGCCGAGGTCGATGTCGCGGTTCTTGCCGACCGTGCGGTAGTCGAGGTCGATCTGCACGACCTTGGCCGTCGGCGACAGGCGCTTGCCGTAGCCCATGCGGAAGTCGAACGGGGTGCCGACGATGATGATCAGGTCGGCCTCGGTGAAGGCGTAGCGGCGGCTGAGCTGGAAGTGGTGCGGGTCGCCGGGCGGCAGCGTGCCGCGGCCGGAGCCGTTCATGTACGCGGGGACGTTCAGCGTCCGCGCGAAGTCGATGGCCGCGTCGGTCGCCCGGCACGTCCAGACCTGGCTGCCGAGCAGGATGCACGGCTTCTCGGCGTGGGCGAGCATGTCGGCCAGCTGCTCGATGGCCTCGGGGTCGCCCTGCTGGCGGGTGGAGGCGCGGTAGTGGCCGGCCTTGGGGATGCGCGCCTTCTCGACCGGCACCTTCGCGTCGAGCACGTCGCGCGGGATCTCCAGGAACGACGGCCCTGGAGCGCCGTGGTAGCACTCGCGGAAGGCCATGGAGACGATGTCGGCCACCCGCTCGGTGCTCGGCACCGTGGCCGCGAACTTGGTGATCGGGGTCATCATGTCGACGTGCGGGAGGTCCTGCAAGGAGCCCATCTTGTGCTGGCTCAGCGCACCCTGGCCGCCGATGAGCAACATCGGGCTCTCCGCGCGGAAGGCGTTGGCCACGCCGGTCACCGCGTCGGTCGTGCCCGGCCCCGCGGTGACGACCGCGCAACCCGGCTTGCCGGTGATGCGGGCGTAACCGTCGGCGGCGTGCGCGGCCACCTGCTCGTGGCGTACGTCGATGACCTCGATGCCCTCATCGACGCAGCCGTCGTAGATATCGATGATGTGGCCGCCGCAGAGCGTGTAGATCACGTCCACGCCTTCGGCTTTGAGCGCCTTGGCTACGAGATGACCACCGGAGATCGTTTCCGACATCATGCACCCTTCCTGGCGAACGAACTCGCTGTCTTCCGCATACTGCATACCGTATGAACGCAATGGTTACTCTCTCCGGAAGGGCGTGTCCAGGCCCTAGGGCAACTCGATCAGCTCGACCTGCTCACCGGACCACCCCGGCGGCACCACGGCCAGCGCGTCCGCCAGGGCCGCGCCCCACAACGATCCCGGCCGGTCATGACCCACGGGGACCGCGCCGCGACCCGACCGCCGGACCGGCACCAGCCGGGTGTCGCGCGGGTGCGGGCGCACCTCGCCCGACAGCGCGCTCGTCTCCCGCGCGGCGGGCACCCCGGACAGCTCGCGCAGGATCGGGGCGAGCAGCGTCAGCGCGGCGGCGAGGGCCGCGAACGGGTTCCCCGGCAGGCCCACCACGAGCCTTCCGTCCGTCAGGCGGGCCAGCGCCTGGGGGTGCCCTGGACGTACGGCGACCCCGTCCACCAGCACGTCGGCGCCCAGCTCCGCCAGCACCGCCCGCAGGTGATCGGCGGGCCCCTTGGACGACGCCCCGCACACCACGACCACGTCCTCGCGGCACTCCGGCCACCCGGCCGCCACGCCGGACAGGGCGGCGCGGAGGGCGGCGGGGCCGTCGGGGAGACGGGTGGTGGTAACGACGCGGCCGCCGGCCCACTCCACGAGGCCGGGCAGGAACGGGCCGATCGCGTCGCGGACGCGGCCGGGTGCGGGCAGGCCGGCGTCCACGACCTCGTCACCCGTGACCAGCACCGCGACGCGCGGCCGTGGACGCACCTCCAGCACGTCGTGGCCGAGCGCGGCGGCCAGGCCGAGCGTCACCGGCGTCACCACCGTCCCGGCACCCAGCACGACCGCGCCCTCGGCGATGTCCTCGCCCCTGCGCCTGATGTGCCTGCCGGGCACGACGACCCCACCGACGACCCCACCCACGACCCCGCCCACGGACCCGCCCACGGACCCGCCGAGGGGGCCACCCGCGCCGGACCCGGGCACGTCGCCGTCCGCGTGCTCGTACGGCAGGACCGCCTCGGCGCCCACCGGCACCGGGGCGCCCGTGGCGATCTCGACGGCCTGGCCCGCCCGCAACGCACCCCCGTACGGGGCTCCCCCGGCCAGCACCCGGGCCACCACCCGCCAGGGCGCGGGACCCGCGACCGCGTATCCGTCCATCGCCGAGACGTCGACGCCCGGCACCGCCACCAGCGCGCGCAGCGGCGCCACCAGCCGGCAGCCGAGCGCCTCCCGCAGCGGCACGGATGAGGGCTTCGAAGGGCAGGCCGCGCCCGCCGCGAGGGCCCGTGCGGCGGGCCATGAGATCGCTTCCACCACTGGTCCATGCCACAAAACGGTCACAGGCACACTCCTTGACCCTCGTTTTTCCATACTGTATACCGAATGCACGGTGGGGAGTGTCCAGCGATCCCGCCGCGAGCACGGGGCCCCGTACTTACGGCCGGGTCGCCTTCAAGCGACTGCCGCAGCTACGGGGCTCCGTGCTTACAATCCGACGCAAGAACGGAGCGCAAGCATGAAGGTCGCTGTTCTTGGCGCCGGCGCCATCGGCGCGTACGTGGGGGCCGCACTCCACAGGGCGGGAGTCGAGGTGCACCTCATCGCGAGAGGCGCGCACCTCGAGGCGATACGCCGTGCCGGTGTGCGGGTGCTCACCCCCAGGGGCGACTTCACCGCCCATCCCCACGCCACCGACGACCCCGCCGAGGTCGGCCCGGTGGACCACGTCTTCCTGGGCCTCAAGGCGAACAGCTACGCCGCCGCCGGCCCCATGATCCGGCCGCTCCTGCACGAGACGACCAGCATCATCGCCGCGCAGAACGGCATCCCGTGGTGGTACTTCCACGAACTCAAGGGCCCCTACGAGGGTTACCGCATCGAGAGCGTCGATCCCGGCGGCGCGGTGACGGCCGCGCTGCCCCTGCACCGCGCCATCGGCTGCGTGGTCTACGCCGCGACGGAGATCGAGGAGCCCGGCGTGATCCGCCACCTGGAGGGCACCCGCTTCTCCATCGGCGAGCCCGACGGCCGGCTGTCGGAGCGCTGCCTCGCCTTCAGCGGGGCCGCCGTCGAGGGCGGGCTGAAGTGCCCGGTCGAGCGCGACCTGCGCAGGGACGTGTGGATCAAGCTGATGGGCAACATCGCCTTCAACCCGATCAGCGCGCTGGCCCGCGCGACGATGGCCGGCATCTGCCGCCACGACGGCACCAGGGAGCTGGTCGTCGCCATGATGCGGGAGACCGTGGAGGTGGCCCGCCGGGTGGGCTGCGATCCGGGCATCTCGATCGAGCGCCGCCTGCGCGGGGCGGAGAAGGCGGGCGAGCACAAGACGTCCACGCTCCAGGACCTGGAGAAGGGCAAGCCGCTGGAGCTCGACGTGCTGCTCGCGGCGGTGGTCGAGCTGGCCGATCTGACCGGAGCGGAGGTGCCGACGCTGAGGGCGATCCACGCGGTGAGCGACCTGCTGAACGCGAACCTTGTCCGTGCGGTATAGCCCGGAATACCGTAGATTGTATACTGAATGGAGGGATCATGAGCTATGACCGCCTGACCCATCCACTGGTACGCGAGAACGGCGTGCTGCGCAAGGCGTCGTGGGAGGAGGCGCTGGAGCGAGCAGCGGAGGGCTTCCGCCGCAACATAGAACGACACGGGCCCGACAGCTTCGCGATGCTGTCGTGCGCCCGCTCCACCAACGAGATGAACTACGTCGGGCAGAAGTTCACCCGGGTGGTCGTCGGGACCAACAACGTGGACTCCTGCAACCGCACCTGCCACGCCCCCAGCGTGGCCGGCCTGTCGGCGGTGTTCGGCAGCGGTGGCGGCACCTCCTCCTACCAGGAGGTCGAGGACACCGACGTGATAGTGATGTGGGGTTCCGCGGCCAGGAACGCCCACCCCATCTTCTTCCAGCACGTGCTCAAGGGCATCCGCAACGGCGCCAAGATGTTCGCCGTCGATCCGCGCCGCACCGGCACCGCCCAGTGGGCCGACCTCTGGCTCGGGCTCAACGTCGGCACCGACATCCCGCTCGCGCACGCGGTCGCCCGCGAGATCATCCACGCGGGGCTGCACAACGAGGCGTTCATCGAGCGGGCCACCGTGGGCTTCGAGGAGTTCAAGGAGTCCGTCGAGCCCTGGACGCTGTCGGCGGCCGAGCAGGTGACCGGCGTACCGGCCGCGGCGATCCGCGAGCTGGCCCACGCCTACGCCCGCGCCGACCGCGCACAGCTCTGCTGGACGCTCGGCATCACCGAGCACCACAACGCGACCGACAACGTCCGGGCGCTGATCAACCTGGCCCTGCTGACCGGCCACGTCGGCCGCTACGGCTCCGGCCTGTCGCCGCTGCGCGGCCAGAACAACGTGCAGGGCGGCGGCGACATGGGCGCCATCCCCAACCGCCTGCCCGGCTTCCAGGACATCCTCGACCCCGGCATCCGCCGGCGCTTCGAGAGCGCCTGGGGCCGCGCCATCCAGCCCCGTTACGGCTACAACCTCACCGAGATGCTGGAGGCGATGGGCGAGGGCAAGCTCACCACCTGCTACATGATCGGCGAGAACCCGGTGCAGTCCGAGGCCGACTCGCTCTCCTGCATCAAGCGCCTGTCCATGCTCGATCACCTGGTCGTCCAGGACATCTTCCTCACCAAGACCGCGCAGATGGCCGACGTGGTGCTGCCGGCCAGCGCCGCCTGGTGCGAGGCCGACGGCACCTTCACCAACAGCGAGCGCCGGGTCCAGCGGGTGCGCAAGGCCCTGGAGCCGCCGGGCGAGGCCCGCGACGACATCTGGATCGTCTGCGAGATCGCCCGCAGGCTCGGCCACGACTGGCACTACGACGGCGCCGAGGAGGTCTGGAACGAGCTGCGGTCGCTGTCGCCCCAGCACGCCGGCATGTCCTACCAGCGGCTGGCCGAGTTGCAGGGCATCCAGTGGCCATGCCCGTCGGAGGACTCCGTGGAGCCGCCCTACCTGCACGGCCGGCTGTGGGAGAGCGACCCGGTCAAGCGGGGCACGCCGGCGCCCTTCGCCGTGCTGCGCCACTCGCCGCCGGTGGACCTGGTGGACGAGGAGTACCCGCTGCGGCTGACGACCGGGCGGCGGCTCGACTCGTACAACACGGGCGTGCAGTCCTCCGGGTTCGCCTCGCCGCTGCGCCGCGGCGAGACGATCGAGCTGTGCCCCGAGGACGCCGAGAAGCTCGGCGTCGTGGCCGGCGAGGAGGTGCGGATCACCTCCCGGCGGGCCTCGGTGGTCGCGCCCGTCCACATCGACCCGGGGCTGAGACCCGGGCTGGTGTTCATGACCTTCCACTTCCCCGACGAGGTCGACACCAACTCCCTGACGATCGAGGCCACCGACCCGATCTCGGGGACGGCGGAGTTCAAAGCGGCCGCGGTCAGGGTCGAGAAGCTCGTCAAGGCCGGGTGACCACATGGATCTGAGATTCCGCGACGCCAAGCCCACCGACGAGGAGCGCGCGGCGGTCGACGACCTGCTCGGCCCGCCCGCCTCCGCGTGGACCGGCGGCAGCCGTACCGACGCCGACCTGCGCATGGCCGTCCGCGCCGAGGAGGCGCGCGACCAGCTGCTGCCCGCGCTGCACGCGGTCAACGACCGCGTCGGGTGGATCAGCGAGGGCGCGCTCGACTACATCTGCCGCCGGCTCAACGTGCCGCCGTCCGAGGCGTACGGCGTGGCCACGTTCTACTCGCTGCTCTCCGTCGAGGAGCGGCCCAAGCGGGTGCTGCACGTCTGCACCGACCTGGCCTGCCAGGCCAAGGGCTCCAAGGCCGTGTGCGACCGCGTACGCGAGCGCCTCGGCCCACCCGGCAAGGACTGGCAGGAGAGCCCCTGCCTCGGCCTGTGCGAGCGGGCCCCCGCCGCGCTCGCCCTGGAGGCCGGCGTGCCGCACCGGGCCGAGGTGTACGCCCCCGCCACCCCCGACACGATCACCACCATCACCGGCACCCTGCCCACCACCCTGCCCACCACCCTGCCCACCACCCTGCCCGGCACGCTGCCCGGCACCAACGGCCACGCGCCCGCCGTGCACGTCGCCGGCGAGACGCCCGTCAAGGAGGCCGTGCCGCAGTCCGGCGACCCCGGCCTGGTGCTGCTGCGCCGCGTCGGCCAGGTCGATCCGGCCAGCCTCGACGACTACCGGGCGGCCGGCGGCTACACCGCGCTGCGCCGCGCCTTCGAGCTCGGCCCGACCGGGGTGATCCGCGAGGTGCTGGAGTCGGGCCTGGTCGGCAGGGGCGGCGCCGCCTTCCCCACCGGCCGCAAGTGGGAGGCCACCGCCCGCCAGCCCGACCACCCCCACTACCTCGTGTGCAACGCCGACGAGAGCGAGCCGGGCACGTTCAAGGACCGGGTCGTGATGGAGGGCGACCCGTACGCGCTCATCGAGGCGATGACCGTCGCCGCGTACGCCACCGGCTGCGCCAAGGGCTACCTCTACATCAGGGGCGAGTACCCGAGGGCGACCGCGCGGCTCCAGCACGCCATCGCCACCGCCCGCTCCCGGGGGCTGCTCGGCGACGACATCCTCGGCAAGGGGCTGTCGTTCGACATCGAGCTGCGCAGGGGCGCGGGGGCGTACATCTGCGGCGAGGAGACCGCGATCTTCAACTCCATCGAGGGGCGGCGCGGCGAGCCGCGCAGCAAACCGCCCTTCCCCGTGGAGAAGGGGCTGTTCGGCAAGCCGACCGTGGTCAACAACGTCGAGACGCTGGTCAACGTGCTGCCGATCCTGGAGCGGGGCGCGCAGGCGTACGCGGCGGCCGAGCCCAAGCTGTTCTGCGTCTCCGGCGCGGTCGAGCGGCCCGGCGTCTACGAGCTCACCTTCGGCGCCACCCTGCGCGAGCTGCTCGACCTGGCCGGCACCACCGGCACCACCAGGGCCGTGCTGCTCGGCGGCGCCGCCGGGGCGTTCGTCACCGACCTCGACATCCCGCTCACCTTCGAGGGCACCAGGAACGCCGGCGCCACCCTCGGCTCCGGCGTGGTGCTCGTCATCGACGACTCCGTCGACCTCAAGGCGCTGCTGCTGCGCATCGCGGAGTTCTTCCGCGACGAGTCCTGCGGGCAGTGCGTGCCGTGCCGGGTCGGCACCGTACGGCAGGAGGAGGCCCTGCACCGCCTCACTCGCCGGGTCGACCCGAACGAGCCGCGCCGGGACGACGACCCCGACCTGGTGCTGCTGCGCGAGGTCGGGCAGACCATGCGCGACGCCTCCATCTGCGGCCTCGGGCAGACCGCCTGGAACGCCGTCGAATCGGCCATCGACCGTCTGGGAGTGTTCACATGATCCCGCTCCAGCCGCCCCGCCGGCTCATCGACGTCGAGATCGACGGCGAGACCGTACGGGTGCCGGAGGGCTCCACGATCCTCGACGCCTGCCAGGCGGCGGGCAAGGACGTCCCCACCCTCTGCTACGGCGACACGCTCACCCCGAAGAACGCCTGCCGGGTCTGCGTCGTGGAGGTGGAGGGCGCCAGGACGTTGGCGCCCGCCTGCTCCAGGAAGGCCGAGCCGAACATGAAGGTCGGCACCGGCACCGAGCGGGCCCGCCAGAGCCGCAAGGTCGTGCTCGAACTGCTCGGCTCGTCGGTCGACCTGTCCACCACGCCGCGCGCCGCCGAGTGGACCGAGGAGTACGGCGCCGACCCCGCCAGGTTCGGCGACGAGGCCGCCACCGTCGAGCAGCCCGCCAAGGTGGACAACGACCTCTACGTCCGCGACTACAGCAAATGCATCCTCTGCTACAAGTGCGTGGACGCCTGCGGCGACCAGTGGCAGAACTCCTTCGCCATCTCCGTCGCGGGACGCGGCTTCGACGCCGAGATCTCCACCGAGTTCGACGCCCCGCTCACCGACTCGGCCTGCGTCTACTGCGGCAACTGCGTCGAGGTCTGCCCCACCGGGGCGCTGTCGTTCAAGACCGAGTACGACATGCGCGCCGACGGCACCTGGGACGAGTCCCGCCAGGCCGAGACCACCACCGTCTGCAGCTACTGCGGCGTCGGCTGCAACCTCACCCTGCACGTCCAGGACAACAAGATCGTCAAGGTGACCTCGCCGCACGACAACCCCGTCACGAAGGGCAACCTCTGCGTCAAGGGGCGCTTCGGGTACGGATATGTCTAGGGTCACCGTCAAGAAGCGCATCCTGCGGGTGGAGGACGCCGCCCGGGTACGCAAGGTCGACGCGCTGGCCGCCGAGGAGCCGCTGGAGATCCGGCTCAACGGCACCCCGCTGACCGTCACCATGCGCACGCCGGGCGACGACTTCGACCTGGCGGCCGGGTTCCTCGTCAGCGAAGGGGCCGTCGGGTCGCCGGGCGACATCTCCACCATCCGCTACTGCGCCGGAGCCACCGTCGAAGGGCAGAACACCTACAACGTCCTCGACGTGCGGCTCGCCCCCGGCGTGCCCGAGCCTGAGCCGCGCAACTTCTACACCACCTCCTCGTGCGGCGTCTGCGGGAAGGCGTCGCTGGAGGCCGTACGCACGGTGGCTCGCTGGAACGCGGGAGATGACCCGGTCGAGCTGGCGCAGTCGACTGTCGCTGCCCTGCCGGACCGGCTGCGCGCCGCCCAGCGGGTCTTCGACAGGACCGGGGGCCTGCACGCGGCCGGCCTGTTCACGGCCGACGGTGAGCCGCTGTGCGTACGCGAGGACGTCGGCCGGCACAACGCCGTCGACAAGCTGCTCGGCTGGGCGCTGCGCGAAGGACGGCTGCCGCTGCGCGGCACCGTGCTCATGGTGTCGGGACGGGCGTCGTTCGAGCTGGTGCAGAAGGCCGTCATGGGCGGGATACCGGTGCTCGCCGCGGTCTCGGCGCCGTCCTCGCTCGCCGTCGAGCTGGCCGCCGACGAGGGACTGACGCTCATCGGGTTCCTGCGCGGGAACTCGATGAACGTCTACACGGGTGAACGCCGGCTGAGCGCCCGTACAAGCGTCACCTCGGGCGCCGGCAACGGCTCTGCCGACGCACGATCACCGAGGTGATGACGGGATGCCGCACGGCGCGCCGAGCCCCCAGCACGCCGTGCGGCAACCCTCTCTCTCCTCGCCGCGCCCTGTCTGATGGCTCTGTCTGATTGCCGCACTCCGTGCGGCGGGCTCGCTCGCCACTGACGCCGCCGCCTTCCCCCGCTAGTCCGATGGGGCGTCCTGACTCGGGAGGTTTTGACAACCATTTTCATTTTGGCGCATACTGACTCACATGATGTCAGGATTTTCCCGGTCGTGGGCTGGTGGCCTGCTGGCCGCGGCCACGCTGCTCACCACCACTGCCTGCGGTTCCGGTACGGCGGACACCTCCGCCGGGTCCGAGGGCGGCAAGCCCGAAGTGATCGCCGCCTTCTATCCGCTGCAGTGGCTGAGCGAGCAGGTCGGAGGATCCGACACCCAGGTGAGCGTGCTGACCGCCCCCGGCGTCGAACCGCACGACCTGGAACTGGGCATCCAGCAGGTCACCCAGCTGAAGAACGCCGCACTCACGGTCTACATCAAGGGCATCCAGCCGGCCGTGGACGACGCCGTCGATCCTGAGACGAGTTTCGACGCCGCCACGGCGGTCCAGACGATCCCGGCCGGTGAGCACGCGGAAGAGGAAGAAGGCGAGGAGGCCCACGAGCACGAGGTCGCGTACGACCCGCACATCTGGCTCGACCCCGCCCGCCTGGCCACCGTCGCCACCAAGCTCGGCGAGCGGCTGGCCGCCGCCGACCCCGCGCACGCCCAGGGCTACAAGGACCGCGCCGCCCGGACGGCCGCCACGCTGGGCGCCCTCGACCAGGAGTTCGCCAAGGGCCTCGGCACGTGCAGGACCAAGACGATGGTGACCGCGCACGAGGCGTTCGGCTACCTGGCCGACCGCTACCGGCTGAAGCAGGTCGGCATCACGCTCGACCCCGAGACCGAGCCCTCCCCCACCCGCCTGTCGGAGGTCGGCAAGCTGGCCAAGGCAGAGGGCGTCACCACCATCTTCACCGAGTCCCTGGTCAGCCCGAAGGTGGCCGAGGTGCTGGCGAGCCAGGTCGGCGCCAAGACCGCGGTGCTCGACCCGCTGGAGAGCAAGCCCTCGGGCGACTACGTCTCAGCCATGCGCGATAACCTCAAAACCCTACAAACAGCACTGGGGTGTACGTCATGACGGAAACGGCCTTCGCGATGACCGGCGGCCGGGTCACCTTCGATGGCAAGCCCGTCCTTCGAGGGATCGACCTGACCGTCTGTCCCGGGGAGGTCGTGGCCCTGCTCGGCGCCAACGGCTCGGGCAAGTCGACGCTGGTCCGCGCGCTGCTCGGCCTCACGCCGCTGACCGGCGGCACGACATTGCTGTACGGCACCCCGCCGGCCAGGTTCCGTGACTGGTGGCGCATCGGCTACGTGCCGCAGCGCCTCCAGGTGGGCGGCGGCGTGCCCGCGACCGTCCGCGAGGTGGTCGCCTCCGGCCGCGTCGCCAGGCAACGCCGGTTGCGCAGGACCAGCGCGGCCGACAAGGCGGCCGTGGCCGGCGCCCTCGAGGCCGTGCGCCTGGCCGACCGGGCCGGCGACCCCGTCCAGTCGCTGTCGGGCGGCCAGCAGCAGCGGGTGCTCATCGCCCGCGCGCTGGCCGGGGAGCCCGACACGTACGTGATGGACGAACCCACCGCCGGCGTGGACGCCGACACCCAGCAGCTGCTCGCCGACACCCTGGGCGGGCTGGTACGCGAGGGCAAGACGGTCGTCCTGGTGGCCCACGAGCTGGGCCCGCTGGAGCCGATCATCACGCGCGGCGTGGTGATCCGCGAGGGCCGCGTCGCCCACGACGGGCGGCCGCCCCGGCCCGAGGGCGAGTGCGCGCGGCCGGGACACGAGCACCAGCACCCGCACGCCGCCGAACCCGTCGGCGGCCCGCTGACCGGGTGGCAAGGGGAACCAAGGTGATCTTCGAACTTCTGCAGGAACAGCTCTTCCAGCTCGCGCTCGTCGCGGCGCTGCTGGTGGGGCTCTGCGCGCCCGCCGTGGGGACGTTCATCGTGCAGCGCCGGCTGGCGCTGCTCGGCGACGGCGTCGGCCACATCGCGCTGACCGGCGTCGCGCTCGGCTTCCTGACCGGCAGCGCGCCGGTGCTCACCGCGGTTCTCGTGTCCATCGCCGGCGCCGTGGCCATCGAGCTGGTCAGGGCGCGCGGGCGCACCAGCGGCGACGTGGCGCTGGCGCTGATGTTCTACGGCGGCATCGCGGGCGGCGTCATGCTCATGGCCATCGCGCCCGGCGGCAGCAACGCCAAGCTCAACTCCTACCTGTTCGGCGCCATCGCCAGCGTCACCGTCGAGGACATCTGGGTCGTCGCCGCGCTCGCCGTGGCCGTGCTCGCGGTCGTCCTGATCTTCGGCAGGGAGCTGTTCGTGCTCTGCCAGGACGAGGAGATGGCCAAGGCCAGCGGCCTGCCCGTACGGTTCCTGAGCCTGCTCATCGCCGTCACCGCCGCGCTCACCGTGGTCATCGCCATGCGCGTGGTCGGCCTGCTGCTCGTCAGCGCCCTCATGGTGATCCCCGTGGCCACCAGCCAGCAGCTCACCCGCGGGTTCCGTACCACGATGGGGCTGGCCATGCTGTTCGGGGTGCTCGCCTCCGTGGGCGGCCTGCTCGCCTCCACCTACTCCGCCAAGGTGCCGCCGGGGGCCGCGATCGTGCTTCTTGCGCTCGCCGGCTTCGTCCTGGCGCTCGGGGTCGGTAAATTCGTACGTCGAGGGCGTACCCAGGAGTCGACATTGAGCGAGCGGCCAAAGCTGCGCATCGAGGAGGTCGCATGACGACGAGACGCGATGCCGTGCACGACACCCTGCGCAAGAGCGAGGGGTTTCGCAGCGCGCAGGACGTCTATGCCGAGATGCGCCTGCACGGCGCCAAGATCGGGCTGACCACCGTCTACCGCGCGCTCCAGGCGCTGGCCGACGGCGGCCAGGTCGACGTGCTGCGCACCGACGACGGCGAGTCCGTCTACCGCGCCTGCGCCACCGACACCCACCACCACCATCTGGTGTGCCGCCGCTGCGGGCGCACGGTCGAGGTGGCGGGGCCCGCCGTCGAGCGGTGGGCGGAGATGGTGGGCAGTGAGCACGGCTTCACCGAGATCACGCACACGGTCGAGGTGTTCGGCACCTGCGCGGGCTGCTCGACGGCGGTCAGGTCGAGCTGACCGGCCCCGCCCTAGGCTCCTCTGCCGCCCGCACCGGCACCGCGTCCGGTTCCGGCCTCGCGTTCGGTTCCCGTACCGCGTCCGGACCCGGCTGCCCGGCCGCCTGCCCCGGTTCCCCTGCCTGCTCGGGTGACGGGGTGCGGCGGGAGCCGTACAGGACACCCAGCACGATCACCGCGCACCCGGCGAGCTGCAGCACCGACGGCCGCTCGCCCAGCGCGAGCGCGCCGATCGCCACCGTCGTCATGGGCTGGATGAGCAGCAGCAGCGCGGTCAGCGCGGCGGGCTGGCGGGGCAGCGAGTACGTGATCAGCGACCACCCCAGCACCTGCGGCCCCAGCGCGAGCAGCAGCAGCCACCAGTGACCCGGCCAGGTGGGCACCAGGTCGGCGCCGCCGAACATGGGGCTCAGCAGCGCCATGACGACGGTGGCCACCACGGTGGCGTGCGCCAGCGGCCCGGCCGCGCGATCGCCCCCGCCGCCCTTCATCAGCAGCAGGAACACGGCGTACGACACGGACGTCGCCAGCCCCGCCAGCACCCCCTTGAGCGGGTCGCTGCCGTAGGCGGCGCTGTCGAACACCCCGGAGATCAGCACGACGCCGGCGAAGACGACCGGCGTACCGAGCATGAGGCGGGTGGACGGCCGCTCACCGAACAGCCCCCACGCCGCGAACGCCACCAGGAACACCTGCAGGTTGCCCAGCACGGTCGCGAGGCCCGCCCCCACGTAGTCGATCGCGTGGTGCCAGAACAGCAGGTCGAACGCGAACGCCACGCCCGCCACCCACGCCGCAGGCAACGCCCGGCGCGGCAGGGGCCCCAGCCTGCGCCGTTCGCGCCAGGCGAGGAACAGCAGCGGAGGTACGGCGTACGCGCAGCGGAACACCGCCGAGGTGGCGGGCGACACCTCGGACAGCCGGACCAAGGGGGCCGAGGTGGAGATGATGAGCGCTCCGGCGATCGCGATCAGCACGATACGGCGATGTGCGCTCACCGAAACCCCCGAAGTCCCGTATAGGAGATACGCTGCGACCACGCTAGAACCCGGCGCGGACAGGAGTCAACATGCCGTTTGGCCATGACATGGTGCATGCATTGGCCACCGTCGTCGAGCTGGTCAACACCTCGCCTTCCACCGGAGGCGACGAAGGGCTGGCCGGCCTGGACGACCTCCAGGCGTTCGTGGAGTCACGCGAGGTCAGCGGCATCGACAAGATCACCGCCCGCGACCTCGGCCAGGTCCGCATGGTGCGCGAGGCGTTCCACCGCGTCTTCACCGCCCCCGACCAGCCCACGGCCGTACGCACGCTCAACGCCCTGCTCGCCGAGACCCGCATCACGCCCCGCCTCACCGAGCACGACGGCCACCCGCTGCACGTCCACTACTTCGCCGCCGACGCCAGCCTCGCCGAACACGTGGCCGCCGACTGCGGCGTCGCGCTGGCGCACCTGCTGGTCGAGGGCGAAGCCGAACGCCTGCGCACCTGCTCGGCCCCCGACTGCGACCGCGTCTTCGTCGACGAGTCCCGCAACCGCTCCCGCGTCTACTGCGACAGCCGCACCTGCGGCAACCGCATGCACGTGGCCGCCTACCGCGCCCGCCGCCGCGCCTGAGAAGACGTTCGCCGGGATAGCGCTCCTCCCCTCGTTCGCGCACGTCATCTGGGATAGTTGGCCGCGTGCGCACCGTTCACATCGAAGCGAAGCCCGACCACCTTCTGCGCCTCGCACGTCAGAAGGACCCCGTGGGAGCCGTGGCCGAGATGATCTGGAACGCGCTGGATGCCGAGGCCGGTCATGTCAGCGTGGACATCGAGGTCAACGAGCTCAACGGAGTCGAGTCGGTCAGCGTCACCGACGACGGACACGGCATGCCCAATGCTTCGTGCGCGGGCTTCTTCAGCGGTCTGGGCGGCTCCTGGAAGACCACGGCCAAGTTCTCCCCTCATCTGAAGCGCGGCCTGCACGGAAGGAGCGGCCAAGGGAGGCTGCGCGCGTTCGCACTGGGCGAGCAGGTTCGCTGGGTCACCGTCGCGGAGGCCGCCGACGGCCGGATCGAGCGCACGGCCATCACCGGAGCGGTCGACCGGCCCACCGACTTCGACATCTCCGATGCCGAGCAGGTCGAGGGCCCGACCAGCACCCGCGTCGAGGCCTCGGTCCCAGCGGATTTCGTCAACCGGCTCGTCCACGACGACACCTCACAGGATCTGGCCTCGATCTTCGCGCCGTTCCTGGCGGCCAACCCCGATGTGCGTATCATCTACCAGGGGACGGACCTCAACCCCAGCACGGTCTGGACGGACACCGCCGAATACACGGTGCGCGGCCCCGATTCCGCCGGCCTCGCCCAGCCGCTGCTCCGCGTCATCGAGTGGCCGAAGAACGTGGGCCGCGTACTTGCTCTGTGCGATGCGAGCGGCGTGGTCCTGGACGAGGCATCACCCGGGATCCAGGCGCCCGGCCATCACTTTACGGCCTACCTGCTCTGGGACGGCTTCGTGGAGCGGCGCGGCACCCTCCACCTGGCCGAGATGGACGAGACCGCCGAACTGCTTGAGTCGGCCCGCGAGGCGCTACGAGCACATTTCAGAAGACGCGACCAAGAGCGCCGCGCCAGGCTCATCCAGGAGTGGAAGAGCGAGGGCGTCTATCCCTATGCCGGCGAGCCGGCTCTTCCTGTCCACGCGGTCGAACGGCAGATGTTCGACGAGGTCGCCACGACCATCTCGCGCCGTCTCCCGGGCGCGACCCAGAGCAAGAGGACCACGCTGCGGCTGCTGAGAGAGATCATCTCGCACGACCCCAGCGGACTGTACGCGGTGCTGGACGAGTTGTTCAGGCTGCCTCAGTCGGAGCAGGAGGAGCTCAAACGCATCCTGCAGCGCACCAGCCTGTCCGAGGTGATCAAAGCCACCGGGCAGGTCACCGATCGCCTCGACTTCCTCGCCGCTCTGAAGAAGCTGGTCTTCGAACCGGAGATCAGCCAGACGGTCAAGGAACGCAGCGAACTGCACAAGATCCTTGAGCGCGAGACGTGGGTCTTCGGGGATGCGTACGCGCTGATGGTCAGCGATCAGAGCCTCGACGCGGTGCTGCGACGGCATCTGCAGGAGTTGGGCCGTGCCCCCGGCCCTGGAGGGCTGAGCCCCGTACTCCGTGAGGACGGCAGGAAAGGCATCATCGACCTGCTGCTCGGACGGGCCCATCGCGGCAGTGTGGGCAGGGAGCACCTCGTGGTGGAGCTCAAGGCGCCGAAGGTCAGGATCGGGCAGACGGAGGTCAGGATCGGGCAGACGGAGGTCGCGCAGATCAAGAGCTACGCCAAGGCCGTCGTCGGTGACCCGCAGTTCCGCGACGCCAGGGTGACATGGGACTTCTGGGTCATCTCCACCGAGATGGACGACGTCGTCAGAGAAGACGCCTGCGCACCCAACCGGCCTCCCGGCTGCGTCGCCGAATGGAAGGACGGCGTCCGCATCTGGGCCCGCACCTGGAGCGAGATCATCGACGACTGCGAGGACCGCCTGCACTTCTACCGCGAGCGCCTGAATCACGATCCGGCGACGGAGCACGCCGTGGAATATCTCCGCCGCGTGCACGGAGAGGTCGCACCCGTGGCCGCGGTGCGCTAGGGCGACCGTTCCTCCGTGCCGCTCGCCTCGGCCTCAGGGTGAGCTGAGGCGGAATCCACCGGTGGCGGGGGTCAGACCGGGTTGGGGAGGGCGCCGCCGTAGCGGCGGTCGCGTTTGGCGAAGATCTCGCAGGCTTCCCACAGGTCGCGGCGGTCGAAGTCGGGCCAGAGGCGGTCGAGGAAGACCATCTCGGCGTAGGCCGACTGCCAGAGCAGGAAGTTGGAGAAGCGCTGCTCGCCCGACGACCGTACGAACAGGTCGACCGGCGGGATCTCCGGCTCGTCGAGGTAGCGGGCGAAGACCTTCTCGTTGACCTTGCCGGGCTTGACGCGGCCGGCGGCGATGTCGGCGGCCAGCTTCAGCGCCGCGTCGACGATCTCGGCCTGCCCGCCGTAATTGACACAGAATTGCAATGTGAGCTTGCGGTTGGCCGTCGTCATCTCCTCGGCGGTCTGCAGCTCGGAGACGACGCTCTTCCACAGCCGGCCGGGGCGGCCGGCCCACCGCACGCGTACACCCATGGCGTGCAGCTCGTCGCGCCGCCGCCTGATGACGTCGCGGTTGAAGCCCATGAGGAAGCGCACCTCGTCGGGCGAGCGCTTCCAGTTCTCGGTGGAGAACGCGTAGGCGCTCAGGTAGGGGATGCCCAGCTCAAGGGCCCCTTCGATGACGTCGAAGAGCGAGGATTCGCCCGCCTTGTGGCCTTCGGTGCGGGGCAGGCCACGGGTCTTGGCCCAGCGGCCGTTGCCGTCCATGACGATGGCGACGTGCTGGGGCACCAGCTCTCGCGGAATGGGCGGCGGGGTCGCCCCCGACGGGTGCGGGGACGGTGGTCGTACGTTCACGCGGGCTCCCTTTCGACGTGTCGGAGAGAGCGTATTCCGTGTTCGAGGTGCCATTGCAGGTAGGCGGCGACCAGGCCGCTGCACTCGCTGCGATGGCGCGGCTCCGAAGCGTCGGCGGTGACCCAGTCGCCGCGCAGCAGCGCCGTCATGAGCCCGATGGTCTCACCGGCAGGCACCGCGGCGCCGGCCGGCTTGCAGGCTCCGCACACCACGCCACCTGCGACGATGGCGAACGCCCTGATCGCGGGCGCCTGGCATTTGGCGCACGCGTCGAGGGCGGGCGCGTAGCCGGCCACGGCCAGGGAGCGCAGGAAGTAGGCGTCGAGCACCAGCCGGGCCTCGTGTCCGCGGTCGGCGAGGGTGCGCAACCCGCCCACGAGCAGCAGGAACTGCCGCAGCGCCGGCTCCTTCTCCCCCTGCGTCAGCCGGTCGGCGGTCTCGAGCATCGCGCTGCCGGCGGTGTAGCGGGGATAGTCGACGGCCAGCGCCTCTCCGTAGGGTCTGATCGTCTCCGCCTGGGTGATGACGTCGAGCGTGCGACCGGTGTGAAGCTGCAGGTCGACGTGCGTGAACGGCTCCAGCCTTGCCCCGAAGCGTGAGGTCGTGCGACGGACCCCCTTCGCCACCGCGCGGATCTTGCCGGTGCGCTTGGCCAGGATGGTGACGATGCGGTCGGCCTCACCGAGCTTCTGAGTGCGCAGAACCACGCCTTCGTCACGGTAGAGACTCACTCGCACATCTTACGGCCGACCTGTATACCGACGGACGAGACGTTACGGTCATGCTCTGGTGACGCGACTTTGCGTCACTCTCACTAGACTTTGACGCCTGTCCCCGCATTACCCGTTGTTCAACCCCCCGCTACCGCCTCGAAAGGGAGTCATGACCCGCGTGGTCCTGCTGGGTGCTTCGCCCGGCCCCGACATCTCTCCGACCGGCCTGAGGCTGGCCGCGCTGCCCGGTAATCCCACTGTCGCCGAGCGCCTGCGCGGCCAGCTCTCATCGATGGACCCGCGTTTCGCGACGGTCCCGACGGGCGATGTGGCTGCCGCTCTGCGCGCCGTGGCCGACGTCGCCGAGTCAGCAACGGAGAGCCTGTTCCTCATCCCGGAGAACTCTGTCGTCCACGACGAGCTGATCTACCAGATCACCAAGTCCAAGCGCGGTGCGCTGGCGCTCGTCGCGAAAGAGCCGCGCCCGGAGGTGACGGAGGACAACGGCCAGGAGGATCCCGGGCAGGAGGAGCCCGGAACCGAGGACGAAGGTCCCGGAGACCGCATCCCCATCGACGAGGCCGAGCCGGAGATCGGGCTCAACCGCGTCGAAGGGCTGCCGGTGCGGGTGCGCATCGGCAAGTCGCGCGTGGTCTCGGTCGGCACCGCCAACCACGCGGTGACCAGGCCCAACGGCGTGGTGCTCGGCCCGCTGCACATCAGCGCGCGCAACGCGCCGGTGCTCGCCCGCACGTGCCGCGAGCTCGCCGACATGGCCCACCGCTTCGGTGACGACGACGACCTGGTGCAGCTCATCGTCTTCGGCCTCGTACGCAACGGCGTGTCGGTCGGCATCCGCGGCCGCCGCGACCTGTTCTACCGACGGGTCACCACCCAGGAGGAGATCAACGAGGCCGGCGCCGAGATGGCCGGCATGGACGAAGACCGCTCCAGGCTCAACAACGCGGTCAAGGGCGCCGACGGCTTCTTCACCACGTACTTCGTCTCCACCTACTCCCGCTACATCGCCCGCTGGGCCGCCCGGCGCGGCCTGACCCCCAACCAGGTCACGCTGATCTCCATCACGCTCGGCGTGGCGGCCGCCGCCTGTTTCGCGACCGGCGACCGGCCCTGGATGGTGGCGGGCGGCGTGCTGATCTACTTCGCCTTCGTCTTCGACTGCGTCGACGGCCAGGTCGCCCGTTACGCCCGCAAGTTCGGCGTGCTCGGGGCGTGGCTGGACGCCACGTTCGACCGGTTCAAGGAATACGTCGTCTTCGCCGGCCTGGCCATCGGCTGGGTGGTCTCCGGCCACGGCGACGAGATCTGGATCCTCGCGCTCGCGGCGATCGGCCTGCAGTCCGTACGCCACCTGCTCGACTTCTCCTTCGGCGCCGCTCGCCGCCGCAAGCCGCCGTCCCCCCTCCCCTCGATCCCCCTCGACTCCCCCGACGACCGCGAGCTGCGGCAGGCGCTCTCCACCCGTAAGGTGGAGCGGAGCCAGGGTGTCCGAGGCATGCTCAAGATGTGGACGAAGGCGGGCAAGTACCGCGCCGTCCACTGGGCGCGTAAGATGATCGTCTTCCCCATCGGCGAGCGTTTCGCGGCCATCGCGATCACCGCCGCCCTCTTCGACGCCCGGATCACCTTCATCACGCTGGTGATCTGGGGTTGCGTCGCCGCCGCCTACACCCTCACCGGACGCCTCATGAGGTCGCTCGTATGATCACCCACCCGCAGGCCATGGCCACCCCCACGCCGGATCCCGACGAGGAGCGCCGCCGCATCCAGACCGCCCGGCTCGTCGCCTATCGGGACGACGGCCCGCTCGCCCACGCCCTGTCCACCCGGATCGGGGCCGGCCTGCCACCCGTGCCCGCCACGCTCGTCGCCCTGCTCGCCGTGGTCGCCATCACGGTCGCCGGCCTGCTGGAGCCGGGCCCCATCCTCCTGCTGCCCGTGGCCGTCGTGCTGCTGCTCGTGCTGCCCACGACGTCGCGCGACCACCTGGGCCGCTTCGACTGGCTCACCCCGCCGCTGGTGCGCGGCGCCGAGTTCTTCACCATCATCGCGATCGGCCTGGCCGCGGACGCGCCGAAGTGGCTGCTGTTCGTGCTGGTCTACGTCGTCGGCTACCACACCTACGACACCGTCTACCGCACCCGGCAGAGCATCTGGCCGCCCGCCTGGGTCTTCCGCGCCGGTCTCGGCTGGGAGCTGCGGCTGGCCATCATCGGTGTCGGTGCGGCGTTCGGCGCGGTGACGCCGGTGCTCGCGGTGCTGACGGCGTACCTGTTCGTGCTGTTCGCCGTCGAGAGCGTGACGAGCTGGGTGCGCCTGGACAAGGCGTCCGCCCAGGCCAGTGCCGACGCCGAGCAGGACCTGGAGGCCTCCCCTGAAGACGCCCTCGAGCAGGCCACGGGAGAGGCGGAGAAGGGCTGACCCGACGCCCGACCGCAGCTCCCGCCGCGGCGCCGTACCCCACGGGTGCGGCGCCGCGGCTTTTTCCTGTCACGCGGGGCCTGCGGCCACCCAAGGCTGGGTTGAGGAGCACCTCGGGCCGGGGAGAGGCGGCGGGCGCGACCACGGTCGACCTGCTCAGGAAGCTGCGAGAGCGCTCTCTACACGTCGCCTAGGGGCTTTTCACAGGGCGGTCAGGAGCGGCGTGCGGAATGTTGACAGCAGGTAAGCCAAGCGTCCACACTGCGGAGAGAGCGCTCTCTCAGGTCCCTCCGCACCCCCCATGGAGCGATGATGACCCGTGTGAACAGGCACAGGCGCCGCTTGGCGGCGGTCGCCGCGGCGCTGGCCGCACTCGGCGGCCTGCTCGTCCAGGTGGCCACCAGCGCCTCGGCCTCCGTCCCCGCCACCCCGTCCGGCTGGTCGCTGGTCTGGGCGGACGACTTCAACGGCCCGGCCAACACCCTTCCCTCCTCCAGCAACTGGATCATCGACACCGGCCACGGTTACCCGGGCGGCCCCGGCAACTGGGGAACGGGCGAGATCCAGCGCTACACCGACAGCACCTCCAACCTCAGCCTCGACGGCTCGGGCAACCTGCGCATCACCCCGCTGCGCAGCTCGTCGGGCGAGTGGACCTCGGCCCGCATCGAGACCAGGCGCGCCGACTTCAAGCCCGCCGACGGCCGCATCCTGCGCATCGAGAGCCGCCTGCAGATGCCGAACGTGACCGGTCAAGCCGCCCTCGGCTACTGGCCGGCGTTCTGGGCGCTCGGAGCGCCGTACCGGGGGAACTACTGGAACTGGCCGGCCATCGGCGAGTTCGACATCATGGAGAACGTCAACGGACTCAACTCCGTCTGGGGAGTGCTCCACTGCGGCGTCAACCCCGGCGGCCCGTGCGAGGAGACCAACGGCCTGAGCGCCAGCCGCGCCTGCCCCGGCTCGACCTGCCAGTCGGCCTTCCACACCTTCCGCTTCGAGTGGGACCGCAGCGTCTCGCCCAACCAGCTCCGCTGGTACGTGGACGGCCAGCTGTTCCACAGCCTGAGCCAGTCCAGGTTCGACGCCACCACGTGGAACAACATGACCGGCCACGCCGGCTACTTCCTGCTGCTCAACGTGGCGATGGGCGGCGCGTTCCCGAACGCGCTCGGCGGCCAGACGCCGACCGCGGCCACCGTGCCGGGCCGGCCGATGGTGGTCGACTACGTGGCGGTCTGGCAGAGCGGCGGCGGCGGCACCGACCCGACCGACCCGCCGACCGACCCGCCCGGCGACGTCGACGCCCGCTCGACCATCCAGGCCGAGCGCTACTCTGCTCAGTCGGGCACGATCGTCGAGACCACCACCGACTCGGGCGGCGGTCAGAACGTCGGCGCCATCGCCAACGGCGACTGGCTGCGCTACGACGGCGTGAGATTCGGCTCTACGCCCGCCACCCAGTTCAGGGCCAGAGTGGCGTCGGGCGCGGCGGCGGGGGTGAGCGGGCTCGTCCAGGTCAGGCTGGACAGCCCCACGGCGCCGCCCATCGGTGACTTCGCCCTGGCCAGCACGGGCGGCTGGCAGAGCTGGCGGACCATCCCCGCCAACATCTCGGGGGTGACGGGCACGCACACCGTGTACCTGACTTTCTCCTCCGGGCAGCCCGCCGACTTCGTCAACGTCAACTGGTTCACATTCTCGACCTCCTGACCGGAGCCGCTGGGGCCCGGGAAGGGCCCCAGCGGCCGTCAGGCGGTGCGCCGGCGGGCGATGATCCGTTCTGCCCAGCTCGCCGCCTCCGGGTCCCGCAGCCCCTCCACGACGCCGCCCAGGTACGCCGTGGCCAGGCTGTCGAAGCCGCTGTCGAGCCGGCACACGCGGCGATGGACGAAATGGGGGAACAATGACCGCGTGAGCGATTTGCCGATCATCGATGTGTCGCCGCTCGTCACCGGCGGCCCGGGTGGGGAAGCAGGCAAGAAGGCGGGCAAAGGGGCCGTGGCCGAGGCGATCGGCGCGGCCTGCCGCGACAGCGGGTTCTTCTACATCCGCGGCCACGGCGTACCGGCCGAGCTGATCGACCGGCTCGACGCCGCCGCCAGGCGCTTCTTCGCGCTGCCCGACGAGGTCAAGAACGAGATCGCGATGGAGCGCGGCGGCCGGGCGTGGCGCGGCTTCTTCCCGGTCGGCGGCGAGCTGACCTCGGGCCGGCCCGACCTGAAGGAGGGCGTCTGCTTCGGCGCCGAGGAGCCGCCAGGGCCGCGCCCGCTGCACGGCCCCAACCTGTTCCCCGCCCAGGTGCCCGAGCTGCGCGCGGCGGTGCTGGACTACCTGGACAGGATGACGGAGGTCGGGCAGGCGGTCATGGCGGGCGTCGCGCTCAGCCTGGGGCTGGACGAGGACTACTTCCGTACGGGCTACACGGCCGACCCGACCATCCTGTTCCGGATCTTCCACTACCCGCCGGGCGCGCCGGACGACCCCGAGACGTGGGGCGTCGGCGAGCACACCGACTACGGCCTGCTCACCCTCCTCCTCCAGGACGCCAACGGCGGCCTTCAGGTGCACACGCGATCGGGCTGGGTGGAGGCGCCGCCGCTGGAAGGCACGTTCGTGTGCAACATCGGCGACATGCTCGACAAGCTCACCGGCGGCCGTTACCGCTCGACGCCGCACCGGGTGCGCAACCGCAGCGGCAACGAGCGGCTCAGCTTCCCGTTCTTCTTCGACCCCGGCTGGGACAGCGAGGTGCCGCCCCTGCCGTACGCGCCGGGCCGCCGCTGGGACGGCCAGGTCGACTTCACCGGCACGTACGGCGAGTACCTGCTGGCGAAGGTGTCGAAGGTCTTCCCCGAGCTGTTCGAGCGGCAGATCTAGGCCGACTCGCGCACGACGAGCCGGGCGGGCAGCACGACCGAGGTGGTGTGGCGGCCCTCGAGCCGCGACAGCAGCAGCCGGGCCAGCGCCAGCGCCTGGTCGGCGACCGGCACCCGGACGGTGGTGAGCGCGGGCGTGGTGGCCGAGGCGGCGTCGATGTCGTCGAAGCCCACCACCGCCACGTCGTCCGGCACCCGCCGCCCTGCCTCGCGCAGCGCCCGCATGGCGCCGATGGCGAGCTGGTCGGTGGCGGCGAAGACGGCGTCGAGCGCGGGGTCGTCGGCGAGCAGCCGCCGCATCGCGTCGGCGCCCGCGGCCCTGGTGAGGTCGTCGGCGGGCGCCAGGTGGGGCTGCAGGCCCGCCCGGTGCAGCGCCGCCCGGTGCCCGGCCAGCCGGTCCTGGACGGTCACCAGGTCCATCGGCCCGCACACCATGCCGACGCGCCGCCGCCCCCGCTCCAGCAGGTGCTCGGTGGCCGCCGCCGCGCCGCCCGCGTTGTCCACGTCCACGTACGGCACCAGCGACGCGATCTCCGGCTTGCCCAGCAGCACGACCGGCACCCCGGTGCGGGACAGCCGCTCGGCCAGCGTGTCGGCCCGGTCGGGCGGCAGCAGCACGACGCCGTCGGCCAGCCGCGCCTCCACGTGGGCGACGATGCGCCGGTGGCTCTCGGCGGTGTCGGCGAGCATGAGCGTGATCTGCTTGCCGGCGCCTTCGAGCAGGCTGGTGACGTATTGGACGACGGCCGCGGTCAGCGCGTCGCCGCCGCCCTGCCTGGGCACCGACAGCACGAGCGCGACCGCGTTGGTCCTGCGGGTGACGAGGCTGCGGGCGGCCAGGTTGGGCACGTAGCCGAGCTCGTTGACGGCCCGCATGACGGCGGTCCTGACCTCGGGGCTCACCGACGACTCGCCGTTGACGACGCGGGAGACGGTGGCGCGGGAGACGCCGGCGCGGGCGGCCACGGTCTCCAGGGTGGGGCGCTTGGGCGGGGTCTCGGCCAGGCCGTTGCGGCGTACGACGTCGCGGTACCACAGGGCGCTGTCCTTGAGCCGCCGCCGCTGGGTGGCGAAGTCGACGTGGACGAGGCCGAACTTGCGCTGGTAGCCGTCCACCCATTCGAGGTTGTCGAGCAGCGTCCAGGCGAGGTAGCCGCGTACGTTGGCGCCCGCGTCGAGCGCGGCGCGCAGGGCGCGCAGGTGCTCCTCGATGAAGCTGATGCGATCGACGTCGTGGATGCCGTCGCCGGTCACCACGTCGACGAAGTCGGCGCCGTTCTCGGTGATCATGAGCTCGAGCCCGGGGTACTCGCGGGTGAGCCGGCCCAGCAGCTGCGACAGGCAACCGGGCACGATGGGCCAGCCCATGGCGGTGACGGCGGTGGGCACCGTGCAGAACAGCACGCCCTCGCTGCCCGGGTAGGCGGGGTCGGCGGGCTCGCTGGGCTGGGCCTGCACGACGAGAGGCGCGTAGTAGTTGACGCCGAGCAGGTCGATGGGCTGCCCGATGATCTCCAGGTCGCCGTCGTGGACGTGGCCGAGCCTGCCGTGCCGCTCGATGACCGGCAGCAGCTCCTCCGGGTACGCCCCGCGCAGCACGGGCTCCAGGAACTGCCGGTTGACCAGCGTGTCGATCCTGGCGACGGCCGCCGCGTCCTCCTCCGACGCCCGCCGGCCGGGATCACCCACCTGGGCGGGCGTCATGACGGGCGAGATGTTGAGCACGACGCCCACCTCGGCGGCGCCCGCCTCGCGCAGCGCCCGCACGGCCAGGCCGTGGCCGAGCAGCATGTGGTGGGCGGCGGCGAACGCCTCGGCGGCCGACGTGCGGCCGGGGGCGTGGATGCCGGAGCCGTAGCCGAGGTAGGCGGCCACCCACGGCTCGTTCAGCGTGAACCAGGTGCGCACCCGGTCGCCGAGCCGCTGGTGCACGGCGGCGGCGTAGTCGGCGAAGCGCAGCGCCGTGTCACGCGACGGCCAGCCGCCGCGATCTTCCAGCGCCTGCGGCAGGTCCCAGTGATAGAGCGTCGCGTACGGCTTGATGCCGGCGCCGGCCAGCTCGTCCACCAGCCGGTCGTAGAAGTCCAGCCCGGCCGGGTTGGGCTTGCCGCCGCCCGCGGGGAAGATCCGCGGCCAGCTCATCGAGAACCGGTAGGAGCCGAGACCCAGCTCCCGCATCAGCCGGACGTCCTCCGGATAGCGGTGGTAGTGGTCGCACGCCTCCACCCGGTCCACGGAGAAGGCGTCCCAGATCGACGGGCCGCGGCCGTCGAGGTCCGGGGCCCCCTCGATCTGGAAGGCCGAGGTCGACACTCCCCACTCGAAGCCCTCGGGGAAGCTTGCGGTGCTCATTTCTGCGGATACCTTCCCATCAACGATCAGCCGGCCCAGTCTCCCGCGCCCCTTCGTCGCGCGCCAGCCTGGCCAGGAGGTATACAGAGCGCGTGGAACTGGACCGGCTCGATCGTGACATCATCGCGGCGCTCGTGGACGACGCCCGCCAGACCTACGCCGAGATCGGCCACCGGGTCGGGCTGAGCGCCTCGGCGGTCAAGCGCAGGGTCGACCGGTTGCGGCAGGCGGGGGCGATCACGGGGTTCAGCGCGCGGGTGGCGCCGCAGGCGCTGGGCTGGACGACGGAGGCGTACGTCGAGCTGTTCTGCCAGGGCAAGACCAAGCCGTCGGACATCGCGCTGGCGGTGGCGAAGTTCCCCGAAGTGGTGGCGGCGGCCACGATCACCGGCGAGGCCGACGCGCTGCTGCACATCAGGGCCACCGACGTGCGGCACGTGGAGCGGGTGATCGAGCGCATCGCGGCGGAGACGTTCGTGGTGCGGACCAAGAGCGCGATCGTGCTATCGCGGCTCATCGACACACCGCCGGGCGCCTCGGTGCCGGAGGCGCGCAACGAATCGCCCTTGATGGGCTGAGACAAGCAACGGATCTGCGCGAACGCGCAATGTCAAGCCCTTGGCCGCCCTAATCGGCGTTCCTAGGCTGTCCTCATCTCCGCATCGTGGAGTTTTCCCTGCTTAGAGAGCCGATGGAGCGCTGCATGCCCAAACACTTCCTCATGTGCCGCCCGGACTATTTCGCGGTCGAGTACGCCATCAACCCGTGGATGCATCCCGAGGCGGGCGCCGACCGTGACATCGCGGTCCGGCAGTGGGAGGGCCTGAAGTCGGCGTACGAGGAGCTCGGGCACGAGGTGAGCCTGATCGAGCCGATCGACGGCCTGCCCGACATGGTCTTCGCCGCGAACGGCGCGCTGGTCGCGGGCGGCCGCGTCTACGGCGCCCGCTTCGCCTACCCGCAGCGCGCCGCGGAGGGGCCCGCCTACCTGCGCTGGTTCGCCGAGCGCGGCTACCCGGTGATGGAGCCGGCGCACGTCAACGAGGGCGAGGGCGACTTCCTCACCCTCGACGAGGTCATCCTGGCCGGCACCGGCTTCCGCACGGACGTGGTGGCCCACCAGGAGGCACAGGAGTACCTCGGCCGCCCCGTCGTCTCGCTGACGCTGGTGGACCCGCGCTTCTACCACCTGGACACGGCGCTGTTCCCGCTCGACGGGCGCAACGTGGCCTACTACCCCGAGGCGTTCTCGCCCGGGAGCCTCGCGGTGCTGCGCCGCATGTTCCCCGACGCGGTGCTCGCGACCGCTCAGGACGCCGAGGTGCTCGGCCTCAACGCGGTCAGCGACGGCACGAACGTGGTCATCAACGCCGAGGCGACCGACCTGCAGTTGGAACTCAAGCGACGCGGGTACGAGGTGATCCCCGTCGACCTGTCGGAGCTGCGCAAGGCGGGTGGCGGCCCCAAGTGCTGCACACTGGAGATCAGGGGGGACAACTGACATGATCACCAGCGCAGAGCTGATCGAGATAAGCGAGCGCCGCAGCGCGCACAACTACCATCCACTGCCCGTCGTCATCCACGAGGCTGACGGCGCGTGGGTCACCGACGTCGAGGGCAGGCGTTACCTCGACTGCCTGTCCGGCTACTCCTCGCTGAACTTCGGCCACCGCCACCCGAAGATCATCGAGGCGGCGCGCGAGCAGCTCGAGCGGCTCACGCTGACCAGCCGCGCCTTCTACCACGACCAGTTCGCGCAGTTCTGCGCCGGGCTCGGCGACCTGACGGGCAAGGACATGGTCCTGCCCATGAACACCGGCGCCGAGGCCGTCGAGACCGCGATCAAGGTGGCCCGCAAGTGGGGTTACGAGGTCAAGGGCGTCGAGCCCGGCCAGGCCAACATCATCGTCATGGACGGCAACTTCCACGGCCGTACGACGACGATCATCAGCTTCTCCACCGACCCCGACGCGCACGACGGCTTCGGCCCGTACACGCCGGGCTTCCGCATCGTCCCGTACGGCTCCGCCGAGGCGGTCCGCGAGGCCATGGACGCGGCGACGGTGGCCGTGCTGGTCGAGCCGATCCAGGGCGAGGCCGGGGTGCTGGTGCCGCCGGACGGCTACCTGACCGAGCTGCGGGAGCTGTGCTCGGCCGAGGGCGTGCTGCTGATCGCCGACGAGATCCAGTCGGGGCTCGGGCGCACCGGCCACACGTTCGCCTGCGACCACGAGGGCGTCGTGCCCGACATCTACGTCATGGGCAAGGCGCTCGGCGGCGGCGTGGTGCCGGTGTCGGCCATCGCGGCCAACCGCGACGTGCTCGGCGTGATCCATCCGGGCCAGCACGGCTCCACGTTCGGCGGCAACCCGCTGGCCTGCGCGGTCGCCAACGCCGTGATCGAGATACTCAACACCGGCGAGTTCCAGGCCAGGGCCGCCAAGCTGGGCGAGCTGATGCTCGGCAGGCTGCGCGAGCTGGTGGGCCACGGCGCGGTGATCGAGGTGCGCGGGCGCGGGCTGTGGGCGGGCGTGGACATCCACCCCGACGTCGGCACCGGGCGCGAGGTGTCGAAGGCGCTGCTGAAGCGCGGCGTGCTGGCCAAGGACACCCACGGCTCCACGATCCGGCTGGCCCCGCCCATCGTGGTCTCGGAGGACGACCTCCACTGGGCGCTCGACCAGCTCGTGGACGCCGTCTACGAGCTCCAGAGCAGGTGACGCGGGGGCCGGAGGCCACGCCTCCGGCCCTCACGCGTGCTCAGGAGGCGCGCCACACCTGCATGCCGTCGGGGGCGTCGTCCTGGACGAAGCCCGCCTCCTTCAGCTCGGCCGCCAGCACCGCGCCCGCCGGCCGGTGGGCGGTGCTCACCACCTCGTCCTCGCTGAGGAGCAGGTCGCCCTGCCTGACCCGGTAGAGGAAGCGCGAGGTGACGCTGTCACCGGTGACGTCGAGCACCTGCCCGGCCACCTCGTACGTGTGCCGCCCCACGGTGTACGTCCCCATGACTCCCGGCTCGGCCTCGGGGCTGGGCAGGTCGCGGTCGCGCCAGTTGAACACCAGCCGCCCGTCCGTCTCGAGTTGCCCGGCCAGCACCCGCCACAGCTCGGGCCGCTCGGCGGCGGTGAAGCTCTGCAGCACCGAGATCATCACGACCGCCTCGGCGGGCTCGTCCACCTTCACCTCCAGCCCGCCGCACGGCAGCACGGTCACCCGGCGCAGCAGCTCGGGGTCGTGGGCCAGCCGGTTGACCAGCACAGAGCGCATGCCGGGCGACGGCTCGACGGCGTAGATCTCACCCGGCGTGGCACGGGCGATGACCTCGGTGATCAGGCCGGTGCCCGCGCCGATCTCGATGACGCCACGCCGCACTCCGGTGAGCAGCGGGGGCAGCCACTCGCGGATCGCCGGCACGTGGCCGTCCTCGTGGAAGAGGTCGTAGAAGGGCACGGCAGGGGCATAGGGATCAGCAAGCATGCGGACGAGCTTAGATTCAGCGCAGCTCGGTGGTGTCGATGGGTGCGACGACCTCGCCGGTGGAGCCGTACCAGGTGACCGTGTTCGGCAGGTCGAGCGTGGCCAGCGCGTTCTGGAACCAGGGGCCCCTGGTGATGCGCCAGCGGAACGGCGGGCGCGGGACGCCGGCCAGGCGCGCCAGCAGGCTGCCGACCAGGGTGGCGATGGAGAACTGGGTGAAGACGTTGGCCCAGCGCAGCATCCGGCTGAGCGGGTTGCGGATGGGCGAGCAGACGAGCTGGAAGACCTGCCCGCGGTCGGCCTTGGCGAGGTAGGAGTAGTGGACGTCGCCCGACAAAATGTAGGCCGGCTTGCCGAGCGCGATGAGCAGCCGGGCGAGGTCCTCGAACGAGCGGCGGAAGGCCGCCCAGTGCTCCAGGTCGATGGCCTGCCTCAACGTCTCCGACCAGCGGCGGACGACCGGGCCCCACTTGCCGTCGGCCAGGGCCTCGTTCCAGTTCTGGACGCCGTGGACGCCTTCGGGCAGCAGGAACGGGATCGACGAGCCGATGATGAGCCGGTCGGCGGGCTTGCGCACCTCCTCCTGCAGCCACGCCCACTCCTCGGCGTCGAGCATGCGCCGGTCGCCGGGGGTGAGCTGCCTGGCGCACCGGGTGTCGACCATGATCAGCCGGGCGGTGCCGAGGTCGCGGGCGTAGCTCCAGCGGTTGCTGCTCGGCTCGGCGTCGGCCTTCTCGGCGAACGCGTCGAGCGCCGCTCCCCCGTCGCCGGCCATCAGCTTGGCCAGCAGCGGGTCCTCGGCGCGCTCGGCCGGTGAGAGGTTGCCGAGGTGCTGGTAGACCCAGTAGGCGCCGAGGCCGGCGACGACCCGGCGCTGCCACCACGGCGTCTTGGCCATCTGCTCGCGCCAAGGCTGGGAGGTGTTCCAGTCGTCGCGCAGGTCGTGGTCGTCGAAAATCATCGCCGTCGGCACGGTGGACAGCAGCCAGCGGATCTCGGTCTCGGTCCACGCCTGGCGGTAGAGCTCGGCGTATTCCTCGAAGTCGGCGATCTCCGCCTGGGGCTCGGTGTCGCTCCTGCGGGAGCGGATGAAGGCCAGCATGTCGGGCGACGGGCTGTCGGCGTAGACCTGGTCGCCGAGGAGCAGCAGCAGGTCGGGCCACTCGTCCTCGCCGGCCTGGGCGAGGTGCTCGCCGTAGGCGCGCAGCACGTCGTCACCGTGGGTGCGCACGTGGAAGGCGTCGTGGGGCACGCTGGTGCGGCACGATCCGAACGCCAGCCGCCGCACCCCCTCGGCGGGCAGCAGCCGGATGCGGCTCGGCGGGCGACCCGCCAGCGGCCATACCTGCTCCCCGTCGCAACTGACCGTGTACGACGCGATATCCTGGGACAACTCAACGAGATCCACGATCGCGTAGTGGTGACCGTGCACGGTGAAGGTAGGCGACCGGTAAGTCCTGCCGTCCGCCTCGACGGCGACCGTGCAGGGTTCGGCGGTCTCCACCCAGATCGAGGCGCTGACGGAGTCGACGTATCTGAGCATCGGCCCCACCACGAGTGCGGTCATGTCACCCCCGATTCGACGTTTCGGCACACTCTGCGCTTGTAAGCCTGCCAGAGTGGCACGACCGCGGCATCTCGATCACCGGCCTGGATTTCATCGACAACTAGGCAAGGTCAAACCACCCGCTCTAGGATGATCGTAACAACAACGCCCAAAAGGAATGGCAATGGCGCCTTTTCCCATAATAGGGCGTACATAACAGGAGGAATTCCTTCCATGAGCATCATGGTGCCGTCAACGACGCCGGCCCTGATCACCCCGGGCCGTCAAGCCCTCGACTCCGCCCTGCACCAGCTCGACCGGGCCGCCGCGCACCTCGGCCTGGACGACGGGCTCCGCACGATGCTGGCCACGCCCCGCCGCTCGCTGACCGTCTCGGTCCCGGTGCGGCGCGAGGACGGCAGCCTGGACGTCGTCCAGGGCTTCCGGGTCCAGCACAACGTCTCGCGCGGGCCCGCCAAGGGCGGCCTCCGCTTTCATCCGGCGACCGACATCCACGAGGTCACCGCACTCGCCATGTGGATGACGTGGAAGTGCGCACTGGTCGGCATCCCGTACGGCGGCGCCAAAGGCGGCGTGGCCGTGGACCCGACCGGGCTCACCACCCGCGAGCTGGAGCGGCTCACCCGCCGCTACGTCAACGAGATCCTGCCGCTGATCGGCCCGGAGAAGGACATCCCGGCCCCCGACGTCGGCACCGACGAGCAGACCATGGCCTGGATCATGGACACCTACAGCGTCAACGCGGGCTACTCGGTGCCAGGGGTGGTCACCGGCAAGCCCATGACGCTGGGCGGCTCGCTCGGCCGCGGCGGCGCGACCTCGCGCGGCGTGCAGATCGCGGCGCTGGCCGCGCTCGGCCGCTCGCCCGAGGGCGTGACCGTGGCCGTGCAGGGCTTCGGCAAGGTGGGCGCGCTCGCCGCCCAATACCTCGCCGACGCCGGTTGCAAGGTCGTGGCGGTCTCCGACATCACCGGCGCCGTCCACGACGGGCGCGGGCTCGACGTCGCCGCGCTGCGCGCGTGGGTCGCCGAGAGCGGCGGTGTGCGCGGGTACGCCCAGGCCGACGCGATGGCCCACGACGACCTGTTCGAGCTGGACGTGGACGTGCTCGTCCCAGCCGCGCTCGAAGGCGTCATCACCGCGGCCAACGCGCCGCGCGTCCGCGCCCGCCTGGTCGTGGAGGGCGCCAACGGGCCCACCACGCCCGAGGCCGACGAGATACTCGCGGCCAACGGCACCACGGTCGTGCCGGACATCCTCGCCAACGCCGGCGGGGTGATCGTGTCGTACCTGGAGTGGGTGCAGAACCTGCAGGCGTGCTCGTGGAGCTCGGGCGAGATCGAGCTCAAGCTGCGCGAGCTGATGCTGAACGCCTTCGACGAGGTGAAGGCGCTGGCCGCCGAGCGCGGGCTGACGCTCAGGCAGGCGGCGCACGTCATCGGCGTGAGCCGGGTGGCCGAGGCGCACCGGATGCGCGGCCTCTACCCGTGAGCGCGCGACTTTAGTAGCAGGAGGCCCGCCCAAGGTTCGATGCCGGGGCGGGCCTCGTGTTGCGAGCCTTGACGCATGAGAGGAATCGTCAACATCGTCGGCGTGATCGCCATCATCCAGGGGCTCGCCGGGTTCGCCGGGCGGATGTGGTTCGACAGCACCTGGGGCTTTCTGCATCGGCTCGTGGACCTGCCGCTGCCGGGCTATCTGGGGGTGGCGGCGGCCGGCGTGGTGGCGATCATCTGGGCCGACTCCGCCAAGAAGCGCGAGGGGAGCTGACCGGCTCGGGCGTTCAGGGCGGGGCCCGCGTCCCGCCTGCTCAGGCTCGCAGCTCGGCGTGGTCGAGGGCGGCGACCAGGCTCTCCAGGTCGCGCATGAGCTGCTCGGTGCGCTCGGCGCCGAACGCCAGCGCGATCAGCCCCTGCTGCTCGGCCACGGCGCCGTCGATGCGGGCCAGCAGCTCGGCCCCCCGCCCTGAGACGAACACCGCCACCCGCCGCCGGTCGCCCTTGGCCGGGCCGCGATAGACCAGCGCCCGGTCGATGAGCCGGTCGACGGCCTTGGTCAGCGTGGGATGCGGCATCAGCACCGCCTCGGCCAGCTCGCCCATCGACTCGCCCCGCCCGTCGGCCAGCGCCCGCATGATGCGCCACTGCTCGACGGTGACCCCCTCGCCGGCAAGCACCGCCGCGAGCCCCCGGTTGACGCTGCGCTCCGCACGGCTCAGCAAGTAGGCGAGTGAGGACCCGAGCCCATGAGTGGTCATCGGAGTGGTCCTTTCGTCGGGGGGTTGTAGAGGAGGATACTCGTCGGCGTGGCGGCGACGGTCGATCCTCTCGAAGCGCGGCTCCTCCCCTCCGACGCGATCAGGATCGCGCTGGTCGTCCCCGTGTCGGGGGTGCTCGGCCTGATGGGGCCCTGCGCGATCAACTGCGCGGTGCTGGCCGCCGAGGAGATCAACGGCAGGGGCGGCATGCTGGGCCGGCCGGTCGAGCTGGTGCTCATCGACGGCGGGCGGCCCGCGCCGCAGGTCGCGGACGAGGTGGCCGGTCTCGTGCGGTCCGGCACGATCTCCGCCGTGGCCGGGGCGCACGCCAGCGACGTGCGGGTGGCGGTGGTGGCGGCGACCGCGGGGCGGGTGCCGTTCGTGTACGCGCCTCCGTACGAGGGCGGCGGCCGCGCGCCAGGCGTCTACTTCCTGGGCGAGACCCCCGACAGGCAGCTCGTCCCCGGCATCGATCGGCTGACCGCCTCCCACGCCCGCCGCTGGTACCTGCTGGGCAACGACTACATCTGGCCGCGCCTGGTGCACGCCAAGGCGCGCGGGCGGCTGCGCGCGGCGGGGGCCACGGTGGTGGGCGAGAGCCTCGTCGCCTACGGACGGGCCGTGCACTGGCTGGACCGGGTGGCCGACGCCCGGCCTGACGCGATCCTGCTGACCTTGATCGGCAGCGACCTGGTGGCCTTCAACCGGGCGTACGCGGCGGCGGGCCTGAGCGCGGTGCGGCTGTGCGGGGCGCTGGAGGAGCACGGCCTGCTGGGCATCGGCGGCGACGTCACGGGCGGCCTGTACGCCTCGATGGGCTACTTCCGCAACCTGCCCACGGAGGCCGGCCAGGGCTTCGCCGAGCGCTACGCGGCCCGGTTCGGCGCGGACGCGCCGCTGCTCAACGCGCACGGCCACGGCTGCTACGAGGCGGTGGCGATGCTGGCGGCGCTGTGCGCGCGGGCCGGCTCGCTGGCGGTGCCCGCGCTCGACGCGGTGGCCGACGGCACCTCGATCACCAGCGCGCGGGGCACGCTGACGCTGCTCGACCACCAGGTGCGCCACCCCGTCCACCTGGGCAGGGCCGACGGCCTTGATTTCTTTCTGGAGAAATCTTTTCAGTAGAAAGCTTTGGCTCTAAGGTGCCAATCGCCCCCTTAGCAGCTAGGAGCCGTACATGAGCACAGTCGAGCAGTTCGGCTACCGCCAGGAACTCCAGCGGTCCCTGGGCTTCGCCGATCTGATGATCTATGGCCTGATCTTCATGGTGCCGATCGCGCCCTTCGGCATCTTCGGCAACGTCTTCTCCATCTCGCACGGGATGGTGGCGCTGGCGTACGTCATCGGGCTCGTGGCGATGGCGTTCACCGCGCTGTCGTACGCGCAGATGGCCAGGGCGTTCCCGATGGCCGGCTCGGTCTACACCTACGCGGGACGCGGCATCGCGGCCCCCGTCGGCTTCTTCGCCGGCTGGGCGATCCTGCTGGACTACGTGCTCGTGCCCTCGCTGCTCTACCTGGTGGCGAGCACGGCGATGAACTCGTTCGTCCCGGTCGTGCCCGTCTGGGCGTGGCTGGTGGCGTTCGTGCTGCTCAACACCGTCGTCAACTACCTGGGCATCCAGATGACGGCCAGGATCACCCGCGTCATGCTGGTCGCCGAGCTGGCCGTGCTGGCGATCTTCCTGGTGGTCGGCGGCGTCGCGCTGGCCCAGGGCAAGGCGCAGGCGGGCGCGCTGACCCCGCTCTTCGACCCCTCCTCCTTCACCTGGACCGTCGTGTTCGCGGCGGCGTCGGTGGCGGTGCTGTCGTTCCTCGGCTTCGACGGCATCTCGACGCTCGCCGAGGAGAACCGCGAGGACGCCCGCAGGCTCGGCCGCTCCATGGTGGCCGCGCTGGCCGTCGCGGCGGTGCTGTTCGTGGTGCAGACGTGGGTGGCCGCGCTGCTCACCCCGAACAGGGAGCAGCTCATCACCGAGGGCGACCTCACCGGCAACGCCTTCTACGACACCGCGGCCTTCGCCGGCGGGCCGTGGCTGTCCGTGCTCACCGCCGTCGCCACCGCCATCGCCTGGGGCTTCGCCAACTCGCTGGTCGCGCAGGCCGCCACCTCGCGGCTGCTGTTCGCGATGGCCCGCGACCGGCAGCTGCCCGCCTTCCTGGCGAAGGTGCATCCCAAGCACCGGGTGCCGGTCAACGCGACGTTCGCGGTGGCCGCCGTGTCGGTCACGCTCGGCGTCTTCATGAGCCTGCGCGACAATGGCATCGGGGAGCTCGCCTCCCTGGTCAACTTCGGTGCGATGAGCGCGTTCCTGCTGCTCCACGTCGCCGTGGTCGTCCACTACATGATCAAGAAGCGCAGCCGGAACATCTGGGCGCACCTCATCGCGCCCGCGATCGGCTTCGCGGTGCTGGTGGCCGTCGTCATCAACCAGAACGTCGCCGCGCAGTGGGTCGGCGGCGTCTGGCTCGCGATCGGCCTGGTCGTCATCGGCGTCTCCTACGTGGTGGGGCGCCGGCCCGAACTTCCCACGGAGGTCAAGTGAACGTCGTCTCCTACCACCCCGCGCCGGAAGAGCTGAGCTACACCTTCGGGGGGCGCACGGCCGTCGGCAAGGTACGGCCGGGCACGATCCTGGAGATCTACACCGAGGACTGCTTCGGCGGCCGGGTGCGTACCGTGGACGACCTGCCGTCCCAGGTGTGCGAGTTCCCCTACCTCAACCCCGTGACAGGCCCCTTCCACGTGGAGGGCGCCGAGCCGGGCGACACGCTGGCGCTGCACTTCATCTCGATCACCCCGGCCAGGGACTGGGCGGTCTCCACCACGTTCCCGCACTTCGGCGCGCTGACCGCGACCCACACCACGGCCATGCTGCACCCTCCGCTGGAGGAGCGGGTCTGGCGCTACGACATCGACCTGGAGCGGAACGTGGCCGTCTACCACGCCCGCACCAGCGACTTCAGCGTGGACCTGCCGCTCGACCCCATGCACGGCACGGTCGGCGTGGCGCCGGGCGCGAACGAGGTCCGCATGTCGATCACCCCCGACGCCCACGGCGGCAACATGGACACCCCCGAGCTGCGCGCGGGCGTCACCGTCTACCTCGGCGTCAACGTGGAGGGCGGGCTGTTCTCCGTCGGCGACGGCCACGGCCTGCAGGGGCACGGCGAGGTGTGCGGCACCGCCGTGGAGTCGGCCATGAACACCGTGATCGCGGTCGAGCTGATCAAGGGCGTCTCCACGCCGTGGCCGCGGCTGGAGGACGACCGGCACCTGATGTCCACCGGCTCGGCCCGGCCGCTGGAGGACGCCTACCGCATCAGCCAGCACGACCTCGTCACCTGGACCTCCGAGCTGACCGGGCTCGACACGCTCGACGCCTACCAGCTCGTCAGCCAGGCCGGGCAGGCGCCGGTCGGGAACGTCTGCGACACCAACTACACGATGGTCGCCAAACTGCCCAAGGCGTACCTCGGCCGGGCCTCCGTCCACGAGGACGTGCACGCCCGGCTGCGGGCCCTGGGTTCCGCGTACACAAGTTAGGGTAAACATTGATGTCGCAGGTCAGGGCACTGATCATCTTCCCCATAGGGTGTGAGGGTGCTCAGGTTGGTGCTGTCCCTCGTCCTGCTCGATCCAGCCGCCGTCACCGAGGTGTCCCAACGCGACGTTCCCGCTTCCAGCGTCCTCACCCCCGACGGTGACCGCCTGGGCTACGCGCCGGTCCCGCGCCCCTACACGGGGGCACGGCGGCTGACGGGGGTGCTGCTCGGCCGCGACCCCGTCGCCAAGACCGACGTGTTGTGCGGGGGGACGGTGATCGGCTCGCGCAGCCGGAGCCTGGTGCTGACGGCGGCGCACTGCCTCTACCGCGGCGGGCGGCTGCTCGAACACCTTGCGTTCCTGCCGGGCTTCGATCGGGGGCGGCCGAAGCTGGGCGTCTGGCCGGTCGTGCGCACGTGGGTGCCGGCCAGGTGGCGCTCGCGGCCGTACTCGCCGGACCTGCTGCCGTACGACGTGGGGCTGGTCGGCGTCGCCCGCCGCAAGCGCCCGCTGGAGGCCGTCACCGGGCGCGGGCTGAAGGCGATGCCCACCGCGCGCGGCACCGAGCTGCGCGGCCTCGAACTGCTCGGCTACCCGGCGGGCAAGGACTACCCGGGCACGGCGCTGTACCGGTGCGTCGGCGACACCGTCGAGGCCGTGCGCAAGGGCCCAGGGCTGATGGTGACCCACAACTGCCACGCCACCGCGGGCGGCAGCGGCGGCCCCGCCCTGTACGGCGGCGCGATCGCGGGCGTGGTGTCCTCATCGAGCCCGCTGCGCGACGCCGAGGGCTACACCGTGCTGGCCCGGCTGGGCGGCAAGGTGTTCGGCCGCATGTTCGCCAAGGCCGACGAGACGATGCTCGCGCGCCCCACTGACTAGCCGGCGTGTTCGACGATCCGCTCGCAGAGGGCGTGGGTGGCCAGCGCGTCGCCCGCGTCGATGCGGCGCTCCTCGCGTACGGCGGCCAGGAACTCCAGGCAGATCTGCTCGATGCCGCGCTGCCTGGCCACCGGCACCCAGTCGGGCCTGCGGACGAGCCGCTCGCCGCCCTCGTAGTCGATCACGTCGCCCAGGTTGACCACCCGCCGCTTGGTGCCGTCGCCCATGACCTCGCAGGTCTCCTCGCCGGCGCCGCTCATCCTGTTCATGACGCCGATGGCGGTGAAGCCGTCGCCGGACAGCTCGAGCACGATGTGCTCGATGAGCCCGTCGTGGACGCGGGTCCTGATCGTGGTGTCGGTGACCTGGCCGGGCGCGAGGAACCTGAGCGTGTCGGCCACGTGGATGAAGTCGTCGAAGATCGCCCGGCGCGGCGTGTCGGGATGGTTGAGCCGGTTCTTCTCCATCAGCACCAGGCGGCGCGGGTGGGCGACCAGCTCGGCGTAGCCGGGGGCGTATCGCCGGTTGAAGCCCACCATGAGCGACCTGTCCTCGTCCCTGGCCAGCCGGACCAGGCGCTCCGCGTCGGCCAGCGTGTAGGCGATGGGCTTGTCCACGTAGACGTGGACACCGGCGGCGAGCAGCGGCTCGACGATCTCCGGGTGCGCCTCGGTGGCCGCGTGCACGAACGCCGCCCGCACCCCCGCCTTGATCACCTCGTCCACGCCGGTGTAGCGGGCGGCGATGCGGTAGGCGTCGCCGAGCCGGTCGAGGCGGGCCTGGTTGCGGGTGCACAGGTGCAGGTCGAGTGCGGGCTGAGCGGCGAGCACGGGCAGGTAGGCCTTCTCCGCGATGTCGCCCAGCCCGATCATGGCAATCTTCACGCGTCGAGCGTAGCCTTGAGCGCCTCGTCGATCGGGGTAGGCGCGACGCCGAACGCCCGCTGGAAGGCCGACGAGTCCATCACGAACGGCTTCGTGAACTGGTAGCGGACGTGCGCCAGCTCGCCGATCATGTACGAGAACGGCCCCGCCGCCCTGATCACCGGCCAGGGGATCTGGAACATGCGCGGCGCGGGCCGGCCCAGCAGCGCGGCCATGCGCTCGCCCACTTGCCGGAAGGTCAGCGGCTCCCCGCTCGGCACGTGCCAGGGGCGGCCCCAGGCCCGCTCGTCCGTGCCGGCCGTGATCAGCGCCTCCGCCACGTCCGGCAGGTACGACCACGTGTGCGGCACGTCGGCCGGCCACACCAGCGGGATCGTCTTGCCCGCGCGCAGCGGCTTGAGGAACCGGTCGCCCAGGTAGGACTGGTCGGTGGCGCCGGGCCCGAAGAAGTCGGAGGCGCGGACCTCGGTGGCCCTGATGCGGCCCGCCTCGTGCGCGGCCAGCGCGTCCTGCCACATCTTGGTCCGCACCCGGAACTTGGGGTCGGTGGAGGCGAGCGGCAGGTCCTCGGTCATGGGGCCGGTGACGGGACCGTACGGGTAGAGGTTGCCGAGCAGCACGTAGACGGCGCCGGTGGCCTCGGCGGCGGCCAGGAACGCGGCGGCCATCGGCGGCCAGTCGACCGGCCAGCGGTCATAGCGGGGGTTGACGCAGTTGTAGAGGACGTCGGCGCCCTCGGTGAGCTCGGTGAGCCTGGCCTTGCCGGCCACGTCGGCGGCCACCTTGACCGCCCCGTCGGGGCCGCGGCCCGAGCGGGTCACGACCACGACCTCGTGGCCGCGTGAGAGGAGCTTCCTCGCCAGGTGCGTACCGACCTGGCCGGAGCCCACGACGACGTGCTTGCCCATGATCAGACCTCGTTCCAGATGAGGCGGAGAACCGCGTTGACGATGAAGAGCGCGAAGAAGACGAACGCAGGAGTGACCAGGCCCGAGGCGTGGAGCGCCAGGGCGCCGCCGCCGAACCAGAGGATCTCCAGTGCGGCGCGGGCCAGGCCGGTCAGCGGATAGACGGCGTTCTCGCCGCCGCCCGCCCCGAACAGCGCCCACGCGGCGATGAACAGCGCCGGACCGCCGAGCCCGGCCAGGAGCTTCACGCCCCAGTCAGGGCTCAGGGTGAAGCCCCAGTAACCGGCGGAGAACAGCACCCCCAGCTCCAGGAGGAACATCAGGAGCATGTTGGCGTTCTTGGCGAGGGGCAACATCGGGGGCCTCCTGGGGCGGCGTTCTCTTACGAGAGCAATGCTCTCTCAATAGAGCGCTTATCGTCAAGAGCGGTGCTCTCGATTTTTGGCACCGCTCTGATAATCTGCTCGGCATGACCGCCAGCCGCACCGCAAGAGAACGCGTCAGGGCCGAGCTCACCAGGGAGATCACCGACATCGCACGGCGCAGGCTCGCCACCGAGGGAGCCGGCGGCCTGTCCCTGCGGGCCGTCGCCCGCGAGATGGGCATGGTGTCGTCGGCCATCTACCGCTATTTCCCGAGCCGCGACGATCTGCTCACCGCGCTGATCATCGACGGCTACAACGCGCTCGGCGAGGCCGTCGAGACCGGCGAGGCCGAGGTGGCCCGTGACGACCACCTCGGCCGATGGCTGGCGGTCTGCCGCGCCGTCCGCGGCTGGGCCCTGGCCCATCCCCATGAGTTCGCGCTCATCTACGGCTCCCCCGTGCCCGGCTACCAGGCGCCGCAGGCCACGATCGAGGCCCGCGTGCGCGACGTCGTCGTGCTGGGCCGCCTCGTGTCCGACGCCTGGCGGGCCGGCGCGATCCGGCCGCCCTCCGGCGGGGCGCCGCAGGAATCGGCGGGTGAATCGGCGGGTGAATTGGCGGGGGACGCCGCGACCATCCGGGAGCTGATGCCCGAGGTGCCCGACGACGTGGTCTGGCGCGCCGTCACCGCGTGGAGCACCTTGTACGGCTGGGTCACGTTCGAGGTGTTCGGCCAGTTCGACAACACCATCGAGCACCGGGAGCCCGCCTTCGAGCACACCATGCGGCTGACGGCGGGCACCTTGGGGCTTGCTCAGTGAGACTTACTAAGTTTTACTGAATAGATGGCTCGCAGGACACAGGAGCTCGGCCGCTTCACGGACGTGGCGCTGCTGGTGCTCATCAGCCTCGCGGAGGGGCAGAAACACGGCTACCGGATGATCGGCGACATCGAGGAGTTCTCCGGCACCTCACTGGAGCCGGGCACGCTCTACGGCGCGCTGATGCGGCTGGAGGAGCGCGGCTGGATCGAGCCGGTCGCCTCGGCCGAGCGGCGCAAGCCGTACCGGATCACGCCAGGCGGCCGGGCCGCGCTCGGCGAGCAGCTCGCCACGCTGCGCCGCATCGAACGGGCCGGCAGCACGCGCGTGGCTCTGGGGCCGGCATGACTCCTGCCCGCCCGCGTCCCCCGAGGCGGGGACGCTCCTCTTCAACGAACACGACCGGCGGAGGCGGCGTTCCTCCGCGCGGGGAAACGGGGGCCGGTGTGCTGCGGTGGCTGGCTGAGGCGGTGCTGCGTCTCTATCCGAAGGCGTGGCGGGAGCGGTACGGCGACGAGGTGGGCGACCTGGTCGCCGCCCGGCCGGTACGCCCGCGCACGGTGGCGGATCTGCTGGCCGGGGCGGCCGACGCCTGGCTGCACCGCCGGCGCATCCCCGGCGCGGGCCCGTTGCGTGTGCCGCTCGCGATGTCGCTGGTCACGGGCGGCTTCCTGCTGTGGTTCCTGTGGCGGCCCGGCCTCGGCGACCTGCCCGGCGTGTGGGCGCGGGCGGAGGCCGCCGGCCCCATCGCCGAGCAGCTGCGCGGCACGGCGACGTCGCTCTTCTTCGCGGCGGGCGTGACGGCGCTGCTGTCGCTCTGGCAGCTCGGCTCCGCCGTCCGCGTCCACTCCTCCCACGATCAGGCGGCCAGGACCACCGCGCGGCGGATGCTGCGGACGGCGGGCCTGCTGGCCGTCCCCGCCGCACCGGTGGTCGTCCTCCTGCTCGGACAGCCTGCCGGGCCGCTGGGGACGGCGATGACGGGCGGGTTCTTCGTGCCGATCCTCATGGCGCTGGTGCTGCCGCTGCCGCTGATCGCCTCGGCCGCTCCGGCGTTCGGGCCCGCCGTGCTCGCCGCAGGGCGCTCCCTTGCCGTCGCCGCGCTGATGAACGGCCTCGCCTGGCTCGCCGTGGCCGTGCTGCTCGTGCTGGGCCAGGCGGCACCGGCGTTCGTGACGCCGGTGGCCGCGGGCGCGCTGATCGGCGTCTCCATGACCGCTCTGGTGGCGGGCCGTACGCTCGCCAGGGGCAGGACGGGCGCCGTGGACGTCCCCTCGCTCAGCGGGACGACGGTTTGAGCAGGGGGACGAGCACCTCGTCCACGATCTGCACCACGAGGCCGTCGGGGAACGGCAGGCCCTCGAACAGGAAGTGGTGGCGCAGCAGGGCGTGACCGGCGTCGATGCGGCGCGGCGTGACGTCGGACGGGTCCACCTCGCCGCGCTCGATCGCCCGCTGCACCACCTCCTCCATCAGCCGCCGGCCCCTCCCCTGCGTGTTGCGCCGCATCGAGCCCAGCGGCGACTCGCCGCGCAGCGCCTCGCCGAGCAGCCCGCGCATCGCCTCGCCCGCCGGGCCCGACAGGGCGTTGGAGGTGGTGGTCAGCAGCGCCACCAGGTCGTCGCGCAGGTTGCCCGTGTCGGGCGCGGAACCGGGCGACGGCAGCGACCGGTAGACCGCCTCCATCACCAGCTCGATGCGGCTGGGCCAGCGCCGGTACAGCGAGGCCTTGCTGGCCTTCGCCCGCTCCGCGACCCCCTCCATGGTCAGCCCGGCGTAACCGACCTCGGACAGCTCGTCGAGCGTGGCCTGGAAGATCGCGGCGCTCAGGGCCTCGCCCCTGCGGCGCGGCTGTTTGCGGTGGTCGGTCACCATGGCAGGCATTCTAGGGAGCTGCCGTGACGGTGCCGGTGTCACCGTTGACGGTGACCAGCAGGCCGTTCTCCAGCACCGACGTGCCGCGTCCCGTGCCCATGACGGCCGGGATGCCGTACTCCCTGGCGACGATGGCGGCGTGCGAGGCGGCGCCGCCGGTGTCCACGACGACCGCCGCCGCCCGCTGGAACAGCGGCGTCCACGACGGGTTCGTGTACGGGCAGACCAGCACGTCGCCGGGCTCCAGCCGGCCGAACTCGGCGACGTTCGCGATCACCTTCACCGGTCCCGTGGCGGTGCCGCCGCCCGCCGCCGCCCCGGTCAGCAGCGCGGGGCCCGGGTCGGTGACGGGGTGGACGGCCGCCGGGTCGATGAGCCGGACGCCGGACAGCTCCTCCCGCTTGGCCGCCCGCCGCCTGGCCACGTCGCGCAGCCGGGCGGCGGCCGGGTCGTCGGTGCCGCGCAGCGACTCCAGCTCCTCCAGCCGCAGGTGGAAGACGTCATCGGGGCGGTCGAGCAGGCGCGCTTGCGCCAGTCTGCGGCCCATCTCCACCAGCGCCCTGCGCATGACCGGCGCCGGCATCATGAACGAGAAGTGGCTGTCCTCGCGGAAGACCATGCCCGCGCGGGCCGCCGCCGCCCGGCGGGCCAGCCACCGGGGTCTCACGGGTGGCCCCGCCTGCTCCTTCCGTTCCTTGGGCGGCGCCGCCGCCAGCACCCGCACCAGGTCGAGCACCACCTCGGGGGCGTCGGCCCAGGTGGGCGGGGTGATGAGGATGGGGCTCGCGGTCTCCCGGTGGCCGTACTCGGCCATGAAGTCCGCCAGCTCCGCGGCGAACTCCGGGCCGAACTCCGGGCCGGAGTCCGGGCCGAACTCCGCGGGCGGGCGCTCCGCCTCCAGCGCCCCCGTACGGCGGGCCGTCTCGGCCAGGCGCTCCAGCGCGCGGTTGGCATCGGAGGTGCGGGTGGGCGCGCCGAGCAGCAGCTCGCCGAACAACTTCCTGCGGCCGAGCAGCGTCAGCCCCAGCATCAGCCGCAGCAGCGCGAGCCCGACGCCAGGCAGGTAGTCGATCCGCAGGTCGGCCACCGGTCCCACCAGGTCCATCGCCTGCCTGGGCACCCGCCGCAGCTCCTCCCACGGCAGCTCCCCGAGGTCGAGGGCGCGCAGCTTCTCGACGTCCTTCATGTACGCCTGGAAGCGGGAGTCCTCGGTCCAGCGGGCGGGATCGTACCTCCTGGCCTTGCGCAGCGCGCGAAACGGCGCCGTCAGCACCTTCCGCTCGAAGCTCGGCTTGACGGGAACGATCCGGTAGACGACGCCGTCCTCCTCCTTGAGTGCCTCGTGGATGAGGTTGCGGACGCCGTACGCGGCGAACACCTTGCTCATCTGCCCCGCCGGACCGTTGGGCAGCCAGGAGGACATGTCCATCGGGTACGGCCGCTCGGGCAGGTACTCCATGAGGATTTCCGCCGTCTTGCGCTGCATCCCGTCGAGCGGCCCCACCGGAGGCGGCGGCAGCGCGGTCATGGGCCGGGCCTGGAGCAGGTGCAGCCGCCCCGCCACGTGAGCCCACTCGATGTCCTGCGGCCGCCCGAACACCTCGGCCACCCGCCCCCCGAGCGTGGCCAGCTCCCGCTGCACCTCATCGGACAGCGACCCAGGGGTGCCCGGAACCGGCCCCCGCTCGGCCCCGGCACCCGGCCCACCACCCGGCCCACCGCCCAGCCCACCGCGCAGCCCGCCGCCCTGCCCGCCGCCCTGCCCGCCGGCCCGCGCCTCCGCCTGCGCGCCGGCGGCGCTTTCCGGGGGTTCCGCCGGGCTCTCGTGGACGACGCCGCCGCCTTCCGCGCTGCGCACCACGACCTCGCCGCGGCCCGGCCTGAAGTCCACGACCTCGCCCGACGGCCGGAGCACGTAGTGGTCAGGGGTGACCAGCCCCGACACGACCGCCTCCCCCAGCCCCCGGCCCGCGTCGACGACGAGTTGCGTGCGGTCGCCGGTGACCGGGTTCGCGGTGAACATCACCCCGGCCGTCTCCGCCTCCACCATGCGCTGCACGACGACCGCGATCCGCACCTCGGAGTCGTCCAGGCGCAGGCGGGCCCGGTAGGCGACGGCGCGGTCGGTCCAGAGGGAGGCCCAGCAGCGGCGTACCGCGTCGAGCAGCGCCTGCTCCCCGGCCACGTTGAGGAAGGTGTCCTGCTGACCGGCGAACGCCGCACCCGGCAGGTCCTCGGCGGTCGCGCTCGACCGCACGGCCACCGGCCCGCCGCCGAGCCGCGCGTACGCATCGGTGATGGCCTCCCGCAGCTCGCCGGGGGGTTCGACGGTCTCGAAGTGCTCGCGGGTCTCACGGCCGCGGGCGACCAGCTCGTACGCGTGCGTCGTGATCACGAACCCGTCGGGCACCGGAAGGCCGTGCCTGACGAGTTCGCCCAGGTTGGCGCCCTTGCCCCCGGCCATGGCCAGGTCGGCGCGACCGAAGGCGTTCAGGGGTGCGACCAGCTTCACGGTCTCTCCTCGACGTAGGCGGTGGTGCGGAGCGGGCGCGCCGGCAGGGCCAGGGCCAGGAAGAACGCGACGACGAGCAGCGGCGCCATGGCCGCGAACACCGGCGGCACCGCGGCGGCGAACGTCTCGCGCATCCCTTCCGGCAGCGTGGCCGGGTTGCTCCCCGAGATGCCCGACCGCAGCGTGATCAGGGCGCCGACCAGCGCGACCCCGGCGGAGGCGCCGATCTGGCGCAGGAACGTGACCGACGAGGTGGCGGTGCCCAGGTCCTCGTAGGGGACGGCGTTCTGGGCGGCCGTCACCATCACCTGCATGACGAGCCCCACCCCCAGCCCGGTCAGCGCCATCGCCGCCACGAGCCCGGCCGGTGAGGCGCCGGCCAGCCCGATGAGCCCGAGCCCGGCCGCGGCGACGATCGTGCCCGCGACGGGGTAGGGCTTGTAGACGCCGGTCCTGGTGATGAGGCGGCCGGAGACGATGGTGGTGAGCAGCACGCCGGCCATGAGGGCGGTCACCATCAGCCCGGCGCGGGTGGCGCTGGTGTGCAGCGCGATCTGCGCGTACGCGGGTAGGTACGCCGTCGCGCCGAACAACGCGAACCCGACGACGAAGCTGATCGCCACCGGCACCGCGAACGCCCGGTCCCTGAACAGCCGCAGCGGCAGGATCGGGTCGGTCGCGTAGCGGGCGCTGAGCAGCCAGCCGGCCACGCCGGCCGCCGCCAGCCCCAGGTAGGCGGGGTTGCCGCTCTCCCCCAGCAGGACGACGCCCACGACGGCCACGCCCAGCGTGACGGCCCCCGCCACGTCGAGCGGCGCCCGGCCGACGGGCCTCGGCAGCTTCAGCGTGGCGGTCAGCACGATCAGCGCGAGCAGCCCCAGGGGCGGGTAGATGACGAAGATCCACCGCCAGCTCAGCTGGTCGATGAAGAACCCGCCGATCAGCGGGCCGCCCACGGCCGCCACCACGTACGCGGCCCCGATGAGCCCCAGGTAGCGCCCCCGCTCGCGCGGGCTCACCACCTCCCCGATGATCGCCTGCGCCCCGATCATCAACCCACCGCCGCCGATGCCCTGAACCGCCCGGAAGGCGATGAACTGCGGCATCGACGTGGCCAGCGCACACAGCACCGCACCGGCGACGAAGATCACGATGGCCGCCTGCATGACCGGCTTGCGCCCGTACCGATCGCCGAGCTTCCCGTAGACCGGCATGACGACGGTCGCGGCCACCAGGTAAGCGCTGACGACGGCCGACATCTGATCGAGCCCGCCCAGCCCGGCCGCCACGGCGGGCAACGCCGGCGCCATGATCGTCTGATCGAGCGCGCCGAGCAGCATGCACAGCATCAGCCCCGACAGCACGAGCCCCATGGCCGCTCCTTTAGAGAACGTCTCGTTCTCTACTGAGCATAGAATCCACCCTAAAGAAACGCAACGTTCACTATCCGGTCATTTCCCGGGCAGGAAAAAGCCCGAGCCCTCACTGCCGTGAGGGCTCGGGCTTTCGCAGGTCAGCGGGAGGCGCGGTTCACCGCGGAGATGATGGCCTTGAGTGAGGCGGTCGTGACGTTGGTGTCGATGCCGACGCCCCACAGGACCTGGCCGTTCACCTCGCACTCCAGGTAGGAGGCGGCCTTGGCGTCGCTGCCGGCGGTCATCGCGTGCTCGACGTAGTCGAGGACGCGCACCTGGATGCCGACGCCGGCGATGGCGTCGATGAAGGCCGAGATGGGGCCGTTGCCGGTGCCGTCGATCTCGCGGATCTCCCCGTCGAGCCGCACGTCGGCGCTGATGCGGTCTTTGTCGTCGACCGTGGACTGGTGGCGGTGGGCCATGAGGCTGAGCCGGCCCCAGCGGTTGGCGGGGTTGGGCAGGTATTCGTCGCGGAAGATCTCGTACATCGCGGCCGGGCTGATCTCGCCGCCCTCGCTGTCGGTGCGCGCCTGCACGACCTTGGAGAACTCGATCTGCAGCCGCCGCGGCAGGTCGAGCTGGTGGTCGGCCTTCATGATGTACGCGACGCCGCCCTTGCCGGACTGGCTGTTGACCCGGATGACGGCCTCGTAGGAACGCCCGATGTCCTTGGGGTCGATGGGCAGGTAGGGAACGGCCCAGGTGAACTCGTCGACGGGGACGCCGGCCGCCGCGGCGTCGCGCTCGAGGTGCTCGAAGCCCTTCTTGATGGCGTCCTGGTGGGAGCCGGAGAAGGCGGTGTAGACCAGCTCGCCGCCCCACGGGTGGCGCGGGTGCACGGGCAGCTGGTTGCAGTATTCGGTGATGCGACGGATCTCGTCGATGTCACTGAAGTCGATCTCGGGGTCGACGCCCTGGGAGAACAGGTTCATGCCGAGCGTGACCAGGCAGACGTTGCCGGTGCGCTCGCCGTTGCCGAACAGGCAGCCCTCGATGCGGTCGGCGCCCGCCATGTAGCCCAGCTCGGCGGCGGCCACGGCGCTGCCGCGGTCGTTGTGCGGGTGCAGCGACAGCACGATCGAGTCGCGGTGCTTGAGGTTGCGGTGCATCCACTCGATCTGGTCGGCGTAGACGTTGGGAGTGGCCATCTCGACGGTGGCGGGCAGGTTGACGATGACCTTGCGGTCGGGGGTGGGCTGCCACACCTCGTTGACGGCGTCGCACACCTCGACGGCGTATTCGAGCTCGGTGCCGGTGAACGACTCGGGCGAGTATTGGAAGCGGACGTCGACGTCGGTGGCGTCGGCGAGCTTCTTCACCAGCTTGGCGCCCTCGACCGCGATGGCGGTGATGCCGTCCTTGTCCTGGCCGAACACGACGCGGCGCTGGAGGGTGGAGGTCGAGTTGTACAGATGGACGATGGCCTGCTTGGCGCCCTCGATCGACTCGAAGGTGCGCTCGATCAGCTCGGGCCTGGCCTGCGTCAGCACCTGGATGACCACGTCACCGGGGATGCGGCCCTCTTCGATGATCTTCCGGATGAAGTCGAAGTCGGTCTGCGACGCCGCCGGGAAGCCGACCTCGATCTCCTTGTAGCCCATGCGTACGAGCAGCTCGAACATCTGGAGCTTGCGGTGGGAGTCCATCGGGTCGATCAGGGCCTGGTTGCCGTCGCGCAGGTCGACCGCGCACCAGCGGGGCGCCTTGGTGATGACCTTGTCGGGCCAGGTGCGATCGGTCAGCCGGATGGGCTCGAACGGCTGATAACGATGGACGGGCATGCGGCTGGGCTGCTGAGCGGTCATGGGTCGGTGCTCCTCGTCGGTCTTCGGAAGAAAAGCGGCCGACGCGCATGACTGGCTCCGCGGCGAGGGAGCCGGCCTCTACAGGCCCCCGCCGCGGCAGCTAAGAAGCAGCCCGCGCAGCATGCCATGCACGCTACCAGACGTCTCGCCGTAGGCCGCGCAGGTTCTCACATGGTGAGAACGTCGCGAGAACGTCGCGAGAACGTCGTGAGAACGTCAGTCCGCCACGAGCACGCTGAGGCAGGTCACGCAGCCTTCCAGCCGCTCAAATTCCGAAATATCCACTTTCATCACCATATAGCCGCGCTGTTCGAGCACCGTCCCTGTCTCAGGGGCGGCAGCGGACAGCAGCACCCGGTTCCCGCCCAGCGGCACCACGTGCGCGCCCGCCTCCTCCTCCGGCACGAGCAGGCCCGGCAGGTCCACGTGGCGCGGGTCGCCGATGAGCGTCCCGTCGGGCAGCGCGGTGACAGCCGACTTCAGGTGCAGCACGCCCTTGAGCTCGACGGGCACGACCCTGCGCTCCGGCAGCAGGGCGGTGAGCTGCGCGATGCCCTCGTCGTTGGTGCGGCCCGACCTGCCGACGTACACGGTGGAGCCGACCTGCAGGACGTCGCCGCCGTCGAGGGTGGCGGGCGGCGCGATGCGCACGGACGAAAGGCCCAGGCCGCGCACCACCTCCGCCACCGACTCCACCTCGGGCCGCCGCTCCTCGGCGCCCGGCCTGGTCAGCACCGCGAGGCGGCCCGAGACCACCACCGCGTCCTCCACGAACGGCGCGTCGGGCAGGTCGTCGGCGCGCGGCGCGTACACCGGCCGCCAGCCCGCCTCGGCCAGCGCGGCGACGTAGGCGTCGTGCTGGACGGCGGCCCGCTCGGGATCGACCGGCTCGCGCGCGAGATGGGTGACGATGCCCTCGGCGACGCGGAAACCGGGCTTCCTTACCAGCGCAATGCCTGACATAGGGCGTGTTCTATCACGCACTGACTAGAGTCTTGGGCATGCGTGACGACGAGATTCTGACCAGGATCAGCGCCCTGGTCGACGAGGAGCACGAGCTGCGCGACAGGCTCACGGCCGGCCAGGTGACCACCGACGAGGAGCAGGCGCGCATCAAGGAGCTGGAGACGGCGCTCGACCAGTGCTGGGACCTGCTCAGGCAGCGCAGGGCCAGGCGCGGCGCGGGCGAGGACCCCGACGGCGCCGCCGCCAGGCCGCCCCGCGAGGTGGAGAACTACCGGCAATAAATCGTTCGCCTCAGGCCGGGGTCGTGCGTTCTCCTGGGTCCATGCACATCCAGCCGATCGACCCGGAGCAGCCGGGCGGCCTCATCGAGGGCCTGCACGAGGCGTACGTCACGGCCGAGGCGGCGAGCGGCGACGACCGCGGCCCTCAGCCTCCCCTGCCCTGGTTCTCCCATCTGATCAGGAGGGGCGGGGCGGGCCAGCGCTACGAGGCGTGGGTGGCGACCGACGGCGGCAAGGTGGCGGGCGGTTACGGGCTGGAGCTGTACGAGACCGACAACCGGCACATCGGCTGGCTCTTCCCGCTCACCGTACGTCCCGAGTCGCAGGGCCGCGGCCTCGGCACCGCCCTGTTCGCGCACGCACTCGACCGGATGCGCGCGAACGGCAGGACGCTGCTGCTGACCGAGACGATCACCACGGGCACGGCCGCCCGCTTCGCCGCCGCGCGCGGCATGACGGTGGCGATGAACGAGGCCCGCCGCACGCTCGACCTGCGCGCCGCCGACTGGGACGCGCTGCGCCGCATGCGTCCCGAGGTGCCCGGCTACCACCTGGAGCAGTGGGTCGGCCCTGCCGGGCCCGAGCTGCTGCCCGACCTGGCCGTGCTGATGGACGGCATGAACGACGCCCCGCGCGACCCCGGCGTGGAGGACCAGGTCCACTCCGTCGAGCGGCTGCGGCAGCGCGAGGAGTCCATCCCCCTGACCGGCCGCACCTGCTACACCACGATCGCCCGGCGCACGTCCGACGGCGCCCCCGCCGGCTACACCCGCATCCTGCTCGACAGCGCCCGCGACAACGGCTGGGGCCACCAGGCCGACACCACCGTGCTCCGCGAGCACCGCGGCCACCGGCTCGGGCTGCTGCTCAAGGTCGCCAACCTGCTGTGGCTGCGCGAGCACGAGCCGCACCTCGACCGGATCATCACCTGGAACGCCGTGTCCAACGCCCACATGCTGGCCATCAACGAGGCGATGGGGTTCGAGCTGTTCGACGAGTGGCACGAGTGGCGGCTGCCCTTGTGAAGATCGTTGAGAAGATTGCGTAAGCATGGCCCGGCCGCCGCGCCGCGGCTAACCTGACGCATTATGACCTTGGAGTCGCTGAGGACAGGAGATCCGCGGCAGGTGGGGCCGTACACCCTGCTGGGCCGGCTCGGCGAGGGCGGCATGGGGGTCGTCTACCTCGGCGAGGGCCCCGGCGGCCGGGTCGCGGTCAAGGTCATCCACGCCAGGATGGACGCCGACGCCGGCTTCCGCCGCAGGTTCGCCCGCGAGGTGGCCGCCGCGCAGCGGGTCGCCAGGTTCTGTACGGCGCCTGTGCTCGACGCCGACGTCAGCGGCGACCTGGCCTACCTCGTCACCGAATACGTCGAGGGCCCCAGCCTGGGCGCGGCCGTGCAGGAGTCGGGGCCGCTCAAGGGGTCGGCGCTCGACGGGCTCGCCGCCGCGATGGCGATGGCCCTGCGCGCCATCCACGGGGCCGGGGTCGTGCACCGCGACCTCAAGCCGTCGAACGTGCTGCTGTCGCAGGTCGGGCCCAAGGTGATCGACTTCGGCATCGCGCATCTCGTTGACTCCGAGATGAGCAGCGCCATCGTGGGGACGCCGTCGTACATGTCGCCCGAGCAGGTGTCGGGCGTCACCGTGGGGCCCGCGTCGGACATCTTCTCCTGGGGCTGCACGGTCGCGTACGCCGCGAGCGGATTCTCCCCGTTCGGCACCGGATCCGTTCCCGACGTGCTGATGCGCGTCATCAACGACCCGCCGGAGCTGTCCGGGCTGCCTGGGCCGCTGCACGACCTGGTGGTCGCCGCCCTGTCCAAGAACCCGGCCGAGCGCCCCACCGCCCAGGACCTCATGGACCGGCTGAGCACCGGCCCGGGGAGTGCGGCCCTGCCGGAGGTGGCCGGCTCCAGTGTGCCGGTCGCCGAGCCGCTCCAAGAGACCGGCAGGTGGGTGCCCCAGGACGAGGGAGCGCTCACGGCGGCGTCGGGGCAGCGGAAGTGGGTGCTGGCGGCGGCCGTCGCGGTCGTGGCGGTGGCCGGGTTCTCGGTGGCGATGGCGGTCAGAGGCTCGGGCGATCCAGGCGCCGGGAGGACGTCCGCCACGGGAGAGAGTCAGGCGACGGGCGCGTCCGCTACGGGCGGCACGGCGAAGGACACGGCGAAGGACACGGCGAAGGGCACGGCAAAGGGCACGCCGGGAAGCGGTGGCGGCGGGGCGGGGAACCCGTTGCGGGCCGGTGGGGCCGTCGCCTTCTACTCGCCGAAGGAGCCGTTCGCGAGCGAGCAGGCCGACCGCTGGCGCAAGGACCGCCCGAACGACGCCGCGCTGATGGACCGGCTGGCGGCGGTCCCCCACGCCATCCGGCTCGCCGATCCTGAGGTCAGGCCGAAGGTGGCGGCGGCGGTCACGGCGTCAGGGCAGGCGGGCGCGGTGCCGGTGTTCATGGTCGACGACCTGCCGGGCAGCGACTGCCGGCCGCCCGCCGACGCCGAGCTGAAGGGCTACCAGGAGTGGATCGAGGGGATCGCCAGGACGATCGGCCCGGCCAAGGCGGTGGTGATCCTCGAACCCGGCAGCCTGGTCCGCATCCCCGGCGCGAAGAACTGCGACCCCGGCGGCTCCCCCGGGCCGCGTTACCAGGCGCTGCGCGCCGCCGTGGCCACGCTCAAGTCGAACCCCGGCACGGCCGTCTACCTGGACGGCGCCCAGGCGCACTGGCCGGGCACCGGGGTCATGGCCGAGCGGCTCATCGGGGCGGGCGTCGAGCGGGCCGACGGCTTCTTCCTCAACACCGCCGCCTTCACCGCGACCGAGCCGACCGTCGCGTACGGCAAGGAGCTGTCCGCCTGCATCGGCGTCCGCGTGAAGTCGGGCGGCTCGGGCTGCTCGAAGGCCGCGGACGCCGACCCCGCGGCGATGCCGCACTTCGTGGTGGACACCAGCAGGAACGGCCAGGGGACCTGGGTGCCGGACGAGCACTACGAGGACCCGCAGACGTGGTGCAACCCGCCGGGCCGCGGCGTGGGCCCCCGCCCGACCACGGAGACGGGCGAGGAGCTGGTGGACGCGTACCTGTGGATCTCCAGGCCGGGCGTCTCCGGCGGCCGGTGCAGGCGCGGCACGGACGGCGAGAACGACCCGGAACGCGGCGTCGTGTCACCGCCGTCCGGCGAGTGGTGGGACGTGCTGGGCCTGGAGATGGCGAAGAACGCGAACCCGCCCCTCCGCTGACGCCCCGGCCCGGTGGCGGCCTGCCGCCACCCACACCCCTCCAAGGCCCCAGCCTGTGTTGCGGGCCGGTTAAGCGCAGGTAAGAAGACATGTTAAGCGGACGTTAGATCTGGCCCCGCCCATCTTGTCCGAACAACCTTCCGCCGTAAGGCTCTGGCCAGCACCCACTCCCCCCAGAGCCCTCCAGGAGGTTCTTCGTGAGCAAGGCACGCGTGCCGTGGAAGGCCGTGCTCGGCGGATCCGTCGGCAATCTCGTCGAGTGGTACGACTGGTTCGTCTACAGCAGCTTCGCCGTCTACTTCGCGGCGTCCTTCTTCCCCGAGGGCGACACCACGGCCAAGCTGCTCAACACGGCCGCCATCTTCGCCGTCGGCTTCTTCATGCGCCCGCTGGGCGGCTGGCTGCTCGGCCGCTACGCCGACAGGAAGGGCCGTAAGGCGGCGCTCACGCTCACCGTCACGCTGATGTCGGCCAGCGCCCTGCTGATCGCGGTCGCCCCCACGTACGACTCGGTCGGTTACGTCGGCGCGCTGGTGCTGGTGGTGGCCCGCCTGCTCCAGGGCCTGTCGGTGGGCGGCGAGTACGCGGCCAGCGCCACATACCTGACCGAGGCCACCCCGAAGGGCCGGCGCGGCATGGCGTCGAGCTTCCAGTACGTCTCGATGACCGCGGGCCAGCTCGTCGGCCTCGGCCTGCAGATCATCCTGCAGAACACGATGTCCAAGGAGGCGCTCGACTCCTACGGCTGGCGGATCCCGTTCCTGGTGGGCGCGGTCGCCGCGGCGGTGGTGTTCTGGCTGCGGCGCAACCTGCTGGAGACGGAGGCGTACGACGAGGAGGAGCGCGAGGCGGCGCCCGCCCGGCGGGGCACGATCGCGCAGCTGCTGGTCCACAAGAAGGAGGCGCTGCTGGTCATCGCGCTGACGATGGGCGGCACGGTGGCGTACTACACGTACACGACGTACCTCACGAAGTACCTGTCGAACACGGCGGGCCTGCCGAAGGAGACGGCGACGCTGGTGAGCTTCTGCGCGCTGTTCGTCTTCATGTGCCTGCAGCCGCTCGCGGGGTCGCTGTCGGACCGGATCGGGCGCAGGCCGCTGCTGATCACGTTCGGGATCGGGTCGATGGTCGGGACGGTGCCGCTGATGACGGCGCTGGGCCAGGTGAGCGGGTTCGGCGGCGGGCTGGCGCTGTCGCTGATCGGCCTGATCATCATCACGGGCTACACCTCGATCAACGCGGTGGTGAAGGCCGAGCTGTTCCCGACCCACGTGCGCGCCCTGGGCGTGGCGCTCCCGTACGCGATCGCGAACGCCCTGTTCGGCGGCACCGCCGAGTACGTCGCGCTGTGGTTCAAGAACGCCGGCGTCGAGTCGGGCTTCTACTGGTACGTCTCCGGCTGCGCCGCCGTGTCCCTCGTCGTCTACCTGTTCATGCGCGAGACCAGGGACGCCGCGCTGTCCCGCAGCGAGGTGGCGGCCGAGTCGGTGCCCGCCCGCGTCTAACCTGGCCACATGCGGGTTCTCCTGGTGGAGGACGACGATCGGCTCGCCTCCGCGCTCACCACGGCGCTCGCCCGGCACGGCCATCAGGTCACCAGGGCGGGGCTGGCCGTCGACGCCCTCCGCCTGGCGGGGGGCGTCGACTTCGTGCTGCTCGACCTGGGCCTGCCCGACATGGACGGGCTCGACGTGCTGCGCAGGCTGCGGCGGGTCTCGGCGGTGCCGCTGATCGTGGTGACGGCCCGTACGGAGGAGCGGGAGGTGCTGCGCGGCCTGCGGTCGGGGGCCGACGACTTCCTGGTCAAGCCGTTCCGTACGGTGGAGCTGATGGCCCGCATGGAGGCGGTGGTGCGGCGGGGCACCCGCCCGCGCCCGCCGCGCGACGAGGTGGTGCGGGTCGGCGACGTCCGCATCGACCTGGAGGGCCGCCAGGTCACGGTGGCCGGTGCGCCGGTGACGCTGACGCGGCGCGAGTTCGACCTGCTGGCGATGCTGGCCCGCGAGCCGGGCGTGGTGCGGGGCCGCGAGGAGATCCTGGACGAGATCTGGGGCGATCCGCTGCTGTCGGCGTCCCGCTCGCTCGACGTGCACGTGGCCAACCTGCGCGCGAAGACGGGCCGGCCTGGCCTGGTGGAGACGTTGCGCGGCACGGGCTACCGGCTGGGCTCGACGGCGTGAACGCCCGGCTGGTCGGCACGTTCACGACGCTGATCGTGTTCCTGGTGGCGGCGCTGGCGGTGCCGCTGGGCCTGGCGTACGCCTCCCACCGGACCAACCGGCTGCTGCTCGACCGCCGCGCCGACGCCACCCGCTTCGCCGAACTGGCCGACCAGGCGGCCCGCGAGGACGACTACACGGCCCTGATCGCCGAGGTCGACCGCTACGCCGCCCTCTATGGCGCCGCCGTCCGCGTCCGCGACAGGGACGGCACGGCCCTGCTCACGGCGGGCGACTTCACCGTGGACGACGGCGAGGCGCTGCGGCTCGCGCTGTCCGGCCGTACGACGGAGGACCTGCCGACGATCAGCCCGTTCGGCCCCGGCACGGTGCTGCTGGCCGAGCCGGCCGGCCGCGACGCGCAGCTGTCGGGCGTGGTGCTGCTCCAGACGCCCACGGACCAGGCGCGCGGCGACGTGACGCTGGTGTGGGGCGCGCTGGCGCTGGGCACGCTGGCGTCGGTCTCGTACGCGGTGCTGGCGGCCAGGCGGCTGGCCCGCTGGATCCTGCTCCCGGTCACCGAGCTCGACCGCACCACGCAGGCGATCGCCCAGGGGCGGCTGGACGCCCGGGCGCACCCCGGCGTCGGCCCCTCCGAGCTGCGGCGGCTGGAGGAGCGGTTCAACGCGATGGCCGACGCGGTGGCGGGCGCGATGGAGCGGCAGCGGGCGTTCGTGGCCGACGCCTCGCACGAGCTGCGCACCCCGCTGACGGTGCTCGGGCTGCGGCTGGAGAACCTGGAGCCGCACCTGCGCCACGAGGGCACGACCGAGTACGCCGAGGCCATGGCGGAGCTGGACAGACTGTCGCTGCTGGTGGAGGACCTGCTGGCGCTGGCCAAGGTGGAGGCGGGCGCGGGGGGCGGCGGCAGGGACGTCGAGCTGGGGCCGCGCCTGGCGACGTGGCGCGAGGTGTACGCGGCCAAAGGCGTGCGGCTGGTGACCGAGGTCTGCGACGAGGTCGTTCCCGAGGTGGCGGCCAGGATCGCGGACATCGCGCTCGACAACGCCCAGAAGTTCGTGCCCGCAGGTGGCACGGTCACCGTCACCCTGGACGACACCCCGGACGGCGGCGTGCTGCGGGTCGCCGACGACGGCCCTGGTCTCAGCGAGGAGGAGCGCGCGGAGGCGCTCGGCCGCTTCTGGCGCTCGGGCTCCCACGCGAACGTGCCGGGCAGCGGGCTCGGCCTGGCCATCGCCGCCGAGCTGGCCAGGGCCTGCGGCGCCACCCTGCACCTGCTGCCCGTCGACCCGCACGGCCTGATCGTGGAGCTGCGCCTGGCTCAGCCGTAGCGCAAGCGCTGCGCCTGGCTCAGCCGTAGCGCAAGCGCTGCGCCTGGCTCAGCCGTAGCGCAAGCGCTGCGCCTGGCTCAGCCGTAGACCGAGCGGTAGTAGCGGGCGGCGCCCGGGTGCAGGCTCACGACGCCGGTGCCGATGGCGTAGCGCTTGTCCAGCCGCCCGCCGGGCGCCGACGGCGCCTGGAGGCGGTCGCGGGCCAGGAAGAGCGTCTCGGTGATCGTGTACGCGGTGTCCTCAGGCAGCGAGGTCCGGCACATCAGGTAGCTGGGCGTGCCCACGGTCGGCACCGCCCTGACGGCCCCGTACGCGCCGGCGGGCACGGACGCGTGCTCGTAGACGGGCCCGTAGCGGCGGCGCAGCTCCGGCACCAGCGGCTCGAGCGGCACCAGGCGGATGTCGGGCAGCGCCTCAAGGGCGGGCGTGGGCACACCGCCCGACCAGAAGAACGCCTCGACCCGCCCGTCACGCAGCGCCTTGATCGACGGGTCGAGCCCGAGCCTAGAGACGCGGGGCGGGGTCTCCATCCCGGCGACGGCCAGCACGCGGGCGGCGGTGACGGCGGTGCCGGAACCGTCGAGCCCGATGGACACGGCCCGCCCGGCGAGCTGCCCCGGCCCGATGATCGCGGAGTCCTTGGCGACGACCAGGTGCACGTAGTTCATGTACATCCGGGCCAGGGCGGAGACGGGTTGCCGGCGTACGCGGACGGCGTCGTCGGCGCTGTCGGCCAGCGCGAAACCCACGTCGGCCCGCCCGTCGGTCATCATCGTGAGGTTCTCCACGCTGGCGGCGGTGCGCAGCACCCGAACCCGCCGCCCGTCACGCCGCAGCTCCTCGGCGAGCCGGTCGCCGAGCGCGCCGTAGGGACCGCCCGCGAGGCCCGTGGCCAGCCGCAACTCCGGCAGGTCCGCGCCGCCGCCCGAGCAGCCGGCGGCGAGCAGGGCCAGACCGAGGAAGGAGCGGCGGGAAACGGGCATGATTCACGCTATCCGGTGGCGGAGAATGGACGCGTGACGATCGCACGCCTGCGCATCTCCCCAGAGCTGACGATGTTCCTGCCCGCGAGCCGCCGCCAGGAGTGGCAGGAGGTCACCCCCGACGGCACCACCACGCTCGGCCACCACGTCGAGTCGCTGGGCGTGCCGCTCACGGAGGTGGGGCCGATGCTGGCGGGCGGCCGGGGCGTCCCGCCGTCCCACCTGCTCGCGCCCGGCGACGAGGTGGAGGTGCACCCGGTGCCGCGCCCCCAGCCGCTGCCAGGTGAGCCGAAATTCCTGCTCGACGTGCATCTCGGCACGCTGGCGCGGCGGCTGCGGCTGCTCGGCATCGACACCGCCTACCACAACGACATGGACGACCCGGCGCTCGTGGTGCAGGCCAACGAGGAGCGGCGGGTGCTGCTCACCCAGGACCGCGGCCTGCTGCGCCGCCGCGCGCTCTGGCTGGGCGCGTACGTCCGCGGCTCGGCCCCGTCCGACCAGCTGCGCGACCTGCTGGAGCGGTTCGCGCCGCCGCTGCGCCCCTGGACGCGCTGCACCGCCTGCAACGGCGTGCTGCGGCCGGTGACCAAGGACGAGGTGGAGCCGCTGCTGGAGGCGGGCACCCGGCGCTCCTACGACGCCTACGGCCGCTGCGGCTCGTGCGGCCGGGTCTACTGGCACGGCGCGCACAGCGGCCACCTGGAGGAGATCGTCCGCATGGCCACCGCCTGGTCCGCGTGAACCGGGCGACGATGGAGGGCCGCATGGAGTTCCGCATCATGGGGCCGCTCGCGGTGCTCGACGCCGAGGGCCGCGACCGCACCCCGACCGTGCCCAAGCACCGCGACCTGCTCGCCCTGTTCCTGCTGCACGCGGGCCGTCCGCTGACGGTCGAGCGGCTGCGCAGGCTGTTATGGGCGAGCGAGGGCGGCGACAGGTCCGACTCCCTGGTCCGCGGGTACGTGGGCGAGCTGCGCCGGCTGGTCGGCAAAGACGTGATCACGACCGTGTCCGGCTCCTACGTGCTGGCGCTGGGCGACGGCCTGCTCGACGTCGACAGGTTCCGGCTGCTGGTCGGCAGGGGCGCGAACGAGGAGGCGCTGGCGCTGTGGCGCGGCGAGGCGCTGGAGGACGTCGACCCCGAGGGCGCGCGGTGGGCCGGGACGCGCCGGCTGCGCGAGGAGCTGGAGGAGCTGCGGCTGCTCGCGCTGGAGCGCCGGGTGCAGGCCGACCTCGAGGCCGGGCGGCACCGCGAGCTGCTGGCCGAGCTGAAGCAGCTGACCCGGCTCCACCCGACGTGGCAGCGCTTCCGCGGCCAGTACATGCTGGCCCTCTATCGCAGCGGGCGGCGGGTCGAGGCGCTGGCGGCGTACGCGGTGCTGCGCGACAAGCTCGACGGCGGCCACGCCATCGAGCCCGACCCCGAGCTGCAGCTCCTCTACCACCGCATGCTGCACGACGACGTCTCCCTGCACGTGTCGGCGGGCCCGCCGGTGCTGCTGCCGCCCGACGTCAGCGGCTTCACCGGGCGCGCGGGACTGCTCGAGCGGGTGATCGGCGAGCAGGTGGTGGTGCACGGGCAGGCCGGCGCGGGCAAGTCGGCGCTGGCCGTGCACGCGGCCTGGCTGCGCCGTGCCGACTTCTCCGACGGCATCCTGTACGCCGACCTGCGCGAGACCACGGCACCGGCCGCCGTCCTCGAGGACTTCCTGCGCTGGCTGGGCTGCCCGGCCCAGGCCATCCCGGCCTCGCTGGAGCAGCGGGCCCGGCTGTTCCGCACGTACGCCGCCAACCGGTCGATGCTGGTGCTGCTCGACAACGCGGCGGACGAGGCCCAGGTGCGCCCCCTGCTGTCGGCCTGCCCGACGGTCGTGACCAGCCGGTCCCCGCTCGGCGGCCTGACCGGGGCGCGGCGGCTGTCGGTCGGGGTGCTCGACGAGAAGGAGGCGCTGGAGCTGCTGATCGCGGGTTCCGGCCGGGACGCGGGCGACGAGTCCTGGCCGCGGCTGGCGCGGCTGTGCGGCGGGCTGCCGCTCGCGCTGCGCATCGCGGCCTCCCGGCTGGCGGCCCGCCCCGAGTGGACGGTCGGCTACCTCGTGCGGCTGCTGGAGGACGAGCAGGGGCGGCTCGACCGGCTGCACGCGGGCGACCAGACCGTGCGCAGCGTGCTCGCGATCGGCTTCGACGGCCTTCCCGAGCCCGCCAAGCTGACGCTGCGCGGCCTCGGCGCCCTGTCCGCGCCCGACGTCGCCGACTGGGTGACCGAGCTGCTCGGCGGGCAGGCGGAGGCGCTGGTGGACGCGGGGCTGCTGGAGACGTACGGGGTCGACGTCGCGGGCCAGGTCCGCTACCGGATGCACGACCTGACCCGGCTGTTCGCCCGCGAGCAGCCGGTGCCCGGCGTGCCGGCGAAGGTGGCGGCGGCGGCGCTCGCGCGGGTGCGGGCCTCGCGGTTCTCGCTGGTGTCGGGCGATCCCGGGACGGCGGTCGCCACGCGGGACATCAGGGAGTCGGTGGAGTGGCTGGCGGCCGAGCGGGCGTTCCTGGTCGGCCTGGTCGGCGACCTGCACGCGGCGGGGCTCGACGAGGGGTGCTGGCGGCTCGGCCACCTGCTGGCGCCGTTCCTGGAGCGGCACAGGTTCCTCGACGACTGGCGGACGGTGGCCGGGCTCGGCCTCGCGTCGGCGCGCCGGGCGGGCGACGACCAGGGCGCCGGGCTCGTCCTGCTCGACCTGGGCGACCTGCACCTGGCGGAGCGGCGGTGGGACCAGGCCGAGGAGGTGCTGCGGCCGGCGCTGGAGACGTGCCTGCGGCACGGCGGGGCCCGCCACGCGAACCGGGTGCGGCTCCGGCTCGGCCGCGTCCACCTGGAGCTGGGCCGGCTCGACGCGGCCGAGGAGACGCTGCGGCAGTGCCGCGAGGCCGCCGGCAACGTGCGCGACGAGGCCGACGCCGACCGGGTGCTCGGCGAGGTGCTGCGCCGCGCGGGCCGCCTCGACGAGGCCGCCGGCCGTCTGCTCGCCGCCGTCGAGGGGCTGGCCAAGCTGGGCGACCGGCACCGGCAGGCCGACGCGCTGCTCGACCTGTCCGCCGTACGCCTGGCGCAGGCCGCCAAGCCGGCCGCCAGAGCCGCCGCCGAGCAGGCCAGGGGCATCGCCGTACGCCTCGGCGACCGGCTGCTCGACGCCTACGCCCTGCTGGCCCTGGCCGGGGTGAACCGGGCGGAGGGCGCGGCGGGGCGGGCCGCCGAGCTGGCGGGCGCGGCGCTGGAGGTGTTCGACGAGACCGGCGACCAGCGCGGCGCCGCCAACGCCCGCGCCTTCCTGGCCCACACCCCGCCCCGCTGACCGCCGTGCCCCGCCGTCTCTGAGCGCCCCGCCCCGCTGAGCAGCGCGATGTCAGACGGCCAGGAGTCGCTGGACGTCCTCCCTGTGCAGCTCCTCGGCCGTGCCGGTGCGCACGACGTGGCCCGCGTCGAGGATCACGAACGTGTCGGCCAGCCGCAGCGCGATGTCCAGGTACTGCTCGACCAGCAGCACGGCCAGCCCCGACGCGTGCAGCCGCTCGATGGCCGCCTCGATCTCCAGGATGATCGACGGCTGGATGCCCTCGGTCGGCTCGTCCAGGATGAGCATGCGCGGCCTGGTCACCAGCGCGCGGGCCATCGCGAGCTGCTGCTGCTGGCCGCCCGACAGGTGCCCGGCGCTGCGCTTGAGCAGCGGGCGCAGCGCCGGGAAGAGGTCGAGCGCCTCGTCCACGGCCGACCTGGGCTGCTTGGCGGCCTCGACGGTGACCAGCAGGTTGCCCAGCACCGACAGCTGCGGGAAGCACTGGTGGCCCTGGGGGACGTACCCCATGCCGAGGCGCACCCGCTCGTGCGGCTTGAGCCTGGTGACGTCGCGGCCGTCGAACGTGACCGTGCCCGCCGTCGCGGGCAGCACGCCCATGACGGTGTTGAGCAGCGTGGTCTTCCCCACGCCGTTGCGTCCCATGACGCACACGAGCTGCCCTGGCCCGACCTCCACCGAGACCCCGAACAGCACGCGGGCCCGTCCGTAGCCGGACTCAAGGCCGGTTACCGACAGCATCCCCTGTCCTCCTCCCCAGGTAGACCTCCTGCACGCGGGGGTCTGCGCTGACCTGCTCGACCGATCCCTCCACGAGCACCCTGCCCTCGTGCAGCACGGTCACCGTCGAGGCGTGCCGCCGCAGGAACTCCATGTCGTGCTCCACCACGATCACCGTGTGGTCGTCGGCGATCTGGGTGAGCAGCTCGCCGGTGCGTTCGCGTTCGTCCTTGGACATGCCGGCGACCGGCTCGTCCAGGAGCAGCAGCCGGGGCCGCTGCGCCAGCAGCATGCCGATCTCGAGCCACTGGCGCTGGCCGTGCGAGAGAACGCCGGCTGAACGTCCGGCGAGCTCTTCGAGACCCGTCCTGGCCAGCGCCTCCTCCACGGCCTCCGACACGCCGTCGCGCCTGCGCGCGAGCGTCCACAGCGGCTTGCGGAAGGTGGCCGCGAGGTCGAGGTTCTCCAGCACGGTGAGCGCCTCGAACACCACCGACGTCTGGAACGTGCGGCCGACGCCCATCCGGACGATCTGGTGCTCCTTCCTGCCGACGAGGTCCTGGCCGCCGAAGCGCACGGTGCCGGCCACCGGCCTGGTCAGCCCCGTGATCACGTCGATGAGCGTGGTCTTGCCCGCCCCGTTGGGCCCGATGAGGAAGCGCAGCTCGCCCTCGGGCACGGTCAGGTCCACGCCGTCGAGCGCGCGGAACCCGTCGAACACGACCTGGACGTCACGTAGTTCGAGCACGTCGCAGCCTCCCTGCCAGGCCCACGATCCCTCTCGGGGCCAGCGTCATGACCAGGATGAAGAGCGCTCCCTGCAGGTAGAGCCAGCCGTCGGCGAACTGCTCGCTGAAGGCGGTCTTGGCATACCCCATGACGACCGCGCCGAGCACGGCTCCGGCCAGCGCGTGCCGCCCGCCCACGGCCACCGCGACGACCAGCTCCAGTGACGGCACGACGCCGAGCAGGGCCGGCGAGATGATGCCGACGACCGGGACGAACAGGGCGCCCGCGAGCCCCGCCATGCCCGCCGAGAGGGCGAAGGTGACGGTCTTGACCAGGGCCGGGTCGTAGCCGAGGAAGCGCACCCTGTCCTCGCCGTCGCGTACGGCGACGAGCAGCCGGCCGTACCGGCTGTTCACCAGGTGCCTGGTGGCCAGGTAGAGCACGCCGAGCACGCCCGCGACGACCAGGTAGAGGCCGCGCTGGGTGGAGTCGTCGGCGAGGTCCTGGCCGAACAGCTCGAAGAAGTTCGTCATGCCGTTGGTGCCGCCGGTCAGGCCCTGCTGCCCGACCAGCAGGATGACCATGGCGGCGGCCAGTGCCTGGGTGAGGATCGCGAAGTACGCACCGCGTACGCGCTGGCGGAAGACCAGCGTGCCGAGCAGCACCGCGAGCGCCACGGGCCCCAGGATCGCCATCGCCACCGCGAAGACCGGGTTGGCGAACGGCGCCCACAGCGCGGGCAGCTCCTCCACCCCGCTCCACACCATGAAGTCGGGCAGCCCGCCCGGCCCGGCCTCGTTCAGCTTGAGGTACATCGCCATGGAGTAGCCGCCGAGCCCGAAGAAGACGCCCTGCCCGAGGGTCAGCATACCGCCCTGCCCCCAGGCCAGCCCGATGCCGAGCGCGACGATCGCGTAGCACAGGTATTTGGCGAGCAGCCCGAGCCGGAACGGCTCAAGCAGCAGCGGCGCGGCGATCAGCGCGATCACCGCGACGGTCGCGAAAGGAAGGTTTCGCTTGATCACGTCAGCACCCTCGACCTGAGCACGAACATCCCCTGTGGCCTGATCTGCAGGAAGGCGATGATGACGGCGAACACGATGACCTTGGCCAGCGAGGCGTCCGACCAGAACTCGGCGTAGGAGTTCAGCAGGCCCAGGCCGACGGCGGCGAGCACCGCGCCGCGCAGCTGCCCGAGCCCGCCCGCCACGACGACGAGGAAGGCGTCGACGATGTAGTACGTGCCGAGCGCCGGCCCGACGGGCCCGATGAGCGTCAGCGCCACCCCGGCCACCCCGGCGAGGCCGGAGCCGATGAAGAACGTCAGCATGTCCACCCGGCCGGTGTCGATGCCGCTGGTGGCGGCGAGCCGCCGGTTCTGCACCACGGCCTGCGTCCTGCGGCCCAGGCCGGTGCGCGTGAGGTACGCCCAGACCCCCACCACGCCGGCCACGGCCAGCGCCATGATGAACAGCCGGTTGTAGGGCAGGATGCCCACCCCGCCCGCCAGCCACGAAGGGGCGGGCACCTGCACGTTGGGCGCGCCGAACAGGTCCCGGGCGAGCTGCTGCAGCACCAGGCTGACGCCCCAGGTGAGCAGCAGCGTGTCCAGCGGCCTGCCGTAGAAGTGGCGGATCGCGGCCCGCTCCAGGATCAGCCCCATCACCCCGGCCACCAGGAACGCGACGGGCAGCGCGAGCACGAGGTCCTGCAGCAGGAACGCGGTGTAGGCCCCGGCCATGATGAACTCGCCGTGCGCCATGTTGATCACGCCCATCTGCCCGAACGTGAACGTCAGGCCGAGCGCGATCAGCAGCAGCACCGCCCCGATGGACAGCCCGATGGGGAGCTGGTTGACGAAGGCCGACATCACTGACCCGCCGCCAGGCCGCCCGCCCACGGGTAGCCCTTGAGGTACGGGTCGGGCTTGATCGGCTCGCCCGAGTCCCACACCTGCTTGATCAGGCCGTCGGGCTGGATGATGCCGATGCGGGCGGTCTTGTACATGTGCTGGTTCTCGCCGTCGATGGTGACCAGGCCCTCGGGGCGTTCGAGCGCGATGCCGGGCGCGGCCTTCTTGACCGCCTCCACCTCGGTCGTGCCGGCCTTCTTGACGGCCTCGGCCCACAGGTAGACGGCGTTGTAGCCGGCCTCCATCGGGTCGGAGGTGACCTTGTTCTGGCCGTACTTCGCCTTGTACGCCTTGACGAACGCGTCGTTGGCCGCGGTGTCGGTGGTCTGGTAGTAGTTCCAGGCGACGGGGTGGCCGGCGATGTTGTCCACGCCGATGCCGGTGACCTCCTCCTCGGCGACGCTCACCGACAGCACCGGCATGGTCTCGGCGCTGACCCCTGCGCTCTTGAGCTGCTTGAAGAAGGCCACGTTGCTGTCGCCGTTGAGCGTGTTGAACACGGCGTCGGGCTTGGCCTGGACGACCTTGTTGGTCAGCGTGGAGTATTCGGTGTGGCCGAGCGGGGTGTACTCCTCGCCGAGGATCTCCATGCCGTTCGCGGCGGCGTACGCCTTGATGATCTTGTTGGCCGTACGCGGGAAGACGTAGTCGCTGCCCACCAGGAACAGCTTCTTCTTGCCCTGCTCCTTCAGGTAGTCGAGGCCGGGGATGATCTGCTGGTTGGTGGTGGCGCCGGTGTAGAAGATGTACGGCGAGCTCTCCAGCCCTTCGTACTGCACCGGATACCACAGCAGCGCCTTGTACCGCTCGAAGACCGGCAGCATCGCCTTCCTGCTCGCCGAGGTCCAGCCGCCGAACACGGTGGCCACCTTGTCCTGCCTGATCAGCTTGGTCGCCTTCTCGGCGAAGGTCGGCCAGTCGGAGGCGCCGTCCTCCACGACGGGGACGAGCTTCTTGCCGAGCACGCCGCCGGCCTTGTTGATCTCGTCGATGGCGAGCAGTTCGGCGTCGCGGACGGTGACCTCGCTGATCGCCATCGTGCCGCTCAGCGAGTGCAGCAGGCCGACCTTGATCTCGTTGGACGAGGCGGCGGGTCCGGCGTCCGATCCACACGCCGCTAAGGTTGTGACGAGGAGCGCGGGGACGAGCGCGCGGGCAATCGGGCGGGAGATGCGCACAGCCGTTCCTTCCTGCCGACCGGTACTGCGAGAAAGGTGACTCCGCGACATTTCGCCTTCAGATCTCGAAGGTTAATTGGCGATTGCCGAGTCTTCACAAGCGCACATAACCCGTCATGTCGGTGCTCGCGAAGGCACGAAACCAACACGACATCGACCGGCAACAGGGCGGAAACGGCCGGTTCCTATGGTCCGGCCATGCGGCTTACCTCACACGAGCAGGAGCGGCTGCTCATCCATGTCGCCGCCGGGGTGGCGCGTGAGCGGCGGGCCAGGGGCCTGCGGCTCAACCATCCCGAGGCTACCGCCATCATCGCCTCGTTCCTCATGGAAGGCGCCAGAGACGGGCGCAGCGTGGCCGACCTGATGGAGGCGGGCCGGTCGGTGCTCGGCCGCGCCGACGTCATGGAGGGCGTGCCGGAGATGCTGGAGAGCGTGCAGATCGAGGCCACGTTCCCCGACGGCACGAAGCTCGTCACCGTCCACAGGCCGATCCCGTGATCCCCGGCGAGTACGTCCACCCAGAGGGCGCGATCCCGCTCAACCCGGGGCGCGAGCGGGTGACGATCCGCGTGGTCAACACCGCCGACCGGCCCGTCCAGGTGGGCTCCCACTACCACTTCGCCGCCGCCAACCCCGGCCTCGACTTCGACCGGCGGGCGGCCAGGGGCATGCGGCTCGACGTGCCCGCCGGCACCGCCGTCAGGTTCGAGCCGGGCGTCGAGCGCGACGTGACGCTCGTGCCGCTGGCCGGCCACCGGGTCGTCCCCGGGCTGCGGCCCGAGTGGGCGGGGCCGCTCGATGACTGAGCTGTCCCGCGAGCGATACGCCGCCCTCTACGGCCCCACCACCGGCGACCGCGTCCGGCTGGCCGACACCGACCTGTTCATCGAGGTCACCGACGACCTGTCCATGGGCGCGGCGGGCGCCGGCGACGAAGCCGTCTTCGGCGGCGGCAAGGTCATCCGCGAATCCATGGGCCAGGCCAGGACCACCCGCGCCGACGGCGCCGCCGACCTCGTCATCACCGGCGCGGTCATCCTCGACCACTGGGGCGTGATCAAGGCCGACGTGGGCGTCCGCGACGGCCGCATCGCCGCCGTCGGCAAGGCCGGCAACCCCGACACGATGGACGGCGTCGACATCGTCATCGGCCCGTCCACCGAAGTGCTGGCCGGCAACGGCAAGATCCTCACCGCCGGGGCCGTCGACTCCCACGTCCACCTCATCTGCCCGCAACTCCTCGACGAGGCCATCGGGTCCGGTGTCACGACGATCGTCGGGGGCGGCACCGGACCCGTCGAGGGCACCAAGGCCACCACCGTCACCGGCACCTGGTACCTCGGCCGCATGCTCGAGTCCCTCGACGCCTACCCGCTCAACTTCGCCCTGCTCGGCAAGGGCAACACGGTCAGCACCGAGGGGCTGGCCGAGCAGCTCAGGGCCGGCGCCTCGGGCTTCAAGCTGCACGAGGACTGGGGCACCACCCCGGCCGCCATCGACGCCTGCCTGAGCGTGGCCGACGCCTCCGGCGTGCAGGTCACGATCCACACCGACACGCTGAACGAGGCCGGCTTCCTCGAGTCGACGCTCAAGGCCATCGGCGATCGGACGATTCACGCGTACCACACCGAAGGGGCCGGCGGCGGGCACGCGCCCGACATCATCCGCGCCGCCTCCTACGCCAATGTGCTGCCCTCCTCCACCAACCCCACGAGACCCCACACCGTCAACACCCTCGACGAGCACCTCGACATGCTGATGGTCTGCCACCATCTCAACCCGGCCATCCCCGAGGACCTCGCCTTCGCCGAGTCCCGCATCAGGCCCGGCACGATGGCGGCGGAAGACGTGCTGCACGACCTCGGGGCCATCTCCATGATCGGCTCCGACTCCCAGGCCATGGGACGCGTCGGCGAGACGATCATCCGTACGTGGCAGACCGCCCACGTCATGAAGGCCCGCCGCGGGCAGCTCGGCGACGGCCCCGCCGACAACCTGCGGGCCCGCCGCTACATCGCCAAATACACCATCTGCCCCGCCGTCGCCCACGGGCTCGACGGCGAGCTGGGCTCCGTCGAGCGCGGCAAGCTCGCCGACCTCGTCCTGTGGGACCCGGCCTTCTTCGGGGTCAAGCCCGACCTCGTGCTCAAGGGCGGCGTCGTCGCCTGGGCGCAGATGGGCGACGCCAACGCCTCCATCCCCACGCCCCAGCCGGTGCTGCCGCGCCCCATGTTCGGCGCCTCCCCCGTCACCGCCGCCGCGACCTCCCTGCACTTCGTCGCGCCGCTCGCGCTGGAGTCCGGCCTGGCCGACCGGCTCGACGTCCGCCGCAGGCTCGCGCCCACGGCCGACGTACGCCGGCGCGGCAAGGCCGCCATGCCGCTCAACGACGCGCTCCCCCGGATCGACGTCGCCCCCGACACCTTCGAGGTCCGCATCGACGGCGAGCTGATCGAGCCCGCCCCCGCCACGTCCCTGCCCATGGCCCAGCGCTACTTCCTCTTCTGATGAACCCGTCCCTGCTGCTCCTCACCGACTCCAGGCTCCCCGCGGGCGGCCACGCCCACTCGGGCGGCGTCGAGCGCGCCGTCGCGGCGGGCTCGGTGCACGACGTGCCGTCGCTGGCCGCGTTCCTGCGCGGGCGCCTGCACACCGCCGGCGCGGTCGCCGCCGCGCTGACGGCCGCCGCCCGCACCCACGCCGCCGCCCCTGGCGCGCGGCGGTGGGCGGGGCTGGACGCCGAGGTGGACGCCAGGACCTCGTCCCCCGCCCAGCGCGACGCCTCCCGCACCCAGGGCAGGCTGCTGCTGCGGGTCGCCCGCCGGGTGTGGCCGTCGTCCGTGCTGGAGGAGCTGGGACGGGCCGTACGCGATCCGCACCACCCCACCGCCCTCGGCGCGGCGGCCCACGTCGCCGGCGCCACCTCCGAGGAGGCCGCGCTGGCGGCCGCCTACCACGCGATCACCGGGCCCGCCACCGCCGCCGTACGCCTGCTCGGCCTCGACCCCGTCGCCGTGCACGCCCTGCTCGCCGGGCTCACCCCCGACCTGTCCGCGATCGCCGCCCGCGCCGGATCCACCTCCGGGTGGGACTCGTTGCCCGCGCACTCCGCACCCGCCCTCGACCTCCTCGCCGAGCAGCACGCTCAGGCCGAGGTCAGGCTCTTCGTCTCCTAGGAAAGGACCCCGGCATGGGAGCCAATCACGACGACCACCACCACACGCCCGACGGCCGCGGCCGCGCACTGCGCCTCGGCGTGGGCGGGCCGGTGGGCAGCGGCAAGACGGCCCTGGTCGCGGCCCTGTGCCGGACGCTCGGCCCGTCCCTGTCGCTGGGCGTGGTGACCAACGACATCTACACCACCGAGGACGCCGACTTCCTGCGCCGCGCGGGCGTCCTCGACGAGGAGCGCATCCTGGCCGTCGAGACCGGCTGCTGCCCGCACACGGCGATCCGCGACGACATCGCCGCCAACCTCGACGCCGTCGAGACCCTCGAATACCGGTTCGGGCCGCTCGACCTGGTGATCGTGGAGAGCGGCGGCGACAACCTCACCGCCACCTTCAGCCGCGGGCTGGCCGACCGGCAGATCTTCGTCCTCGACGTGTCGGGCGGCGACAAGGTCCCGCGCAAGGGCGGTCCCGGCGTCACGACGGCCGACCTCCTGGTCATCAACAAGACGGACCTCGCGCCGATGGTGGGCGCCGACCTCGGCGTCATGGCGAGGGACGCGGCGGCCGTACGCGGGGAGCGGCCGGTGCTGTTCACCTCGATCCGCCAGGACCCGACGGCCGACACGGTGGCCGGCTGGGTCAGGGACGAGGTCCGCGCCTGGTCCCACTCCCACACCACCCCCGTCTCATGAACCCCCTCCCCACTCCCACGACCCTGCCCGACCTGCTCGGCACACAGACCCTGACCGCGGTCGAGACCATGGCGCCGGACACCCCGGCGGTGGACGCCGGGGAGGCCGGAGGGCGGGCGATGCGGGCGGGGGCGGTGGTGGAGACCGTTGCCGGGGGTGGGGGGCGTACTGTGATGCGGCGGTTGGCTTCCGCGCCGCCGCTCACGTTGCGGCAGACGGGGCCGCACACCGTGCATCTGGTGTCCACCGCGGCCGGACCGCTCGGTGGTGATCGGCTGCAACTGGACCTGCGGGTCGCCCCTGGCACGACGTTGGAGTTGGGGTCGGTGGCCGCCACTCTTGTGCTGCCCGGTGATGGACCGTCCACCATGGTGGTCACCGCGCATGTCGGTGCGGGGGCGACGCTCAGGTTCGTCCCCGAGCCGACCGTCCTGGCCGCCCGCAGCGACCACCGCCTCCACGTACGCCTCACCCTGGAGCAGGACGCGACGGTACTGTGGCGCGAGGAGATCGTCTTCGGCCGCCACGGAGAGCCGTCCGGCCGCTGCCATGCCCGCTTCGACGCCACCCGCGACGGCGTGCCGCTGCTCAGGCAGGAGTTCACGGTCGGCGACCCGGCCCTGGACGGCTCCCCCGCCGTGTACGGCAGCGCCCGCTGCGTCGGCACGACGTTCATGACCGCCCAGGCCCCGGCGACGGCGGTGGCCGAGGGTGTCGCCGTCCTCCCCCTGGCCGCCCCAGGCACCCTGGTGTCGGCATTGGCCGACGACGCCGTCCAGCTCCGCACCCGCCTGGAGTGGGGCGAACGCCAAGCACTCCCACCCGCCACCCCGTGACCGCACCCATCCTCGGACGGACGCCAAGCCCTCCACCCGCCACCCCCGTAACCGCGCCACCCATGGACGGACGCCGGACGACCGGCCCGCAGCCGGATGTCGGCCCGCAGCGGGGTGATCGGCTCGCACTCCTACCGCGCCACGGTGACGACTCCGTTGCGTACGGTGGTGAGGCGACCTTCCCCGGCTTACGCTGATCGTGTGGCCGAAGACCTCAAGCCCGCGCCCACCCGTTCCCGCCTCGGTCGCGGCCCCGCGTTCGCGGTGCTGGCGGCCGGAGCCCTGCTGGCGTGCTGCGCGGTCCTGCCGTGGGCCGGCCTCCAGGCGACCAGCAGCCTGTTCGGCGCCGGCGTGGCCAGCGACGTGCGCGGCATAGACGACCCGCTCGGCGTCTCCACCCTGCTCGCCGGCCTGACCGCGGTGGGCTGCGGCGTTGCGGGCCTGCTCGCCCGCCCCCGCCTGGCCGCCCTGGCGATCGTGCCGGGGAGCGTCGCGGTGTTCGGGCTGGTGACGTTCGTGATGGGCGACGGCGGCCTGCGCGACCGCGTCTCCATCCACCTCGGCGACCTGCTGTCGATCGAGCCGGTGATCAGATCGGGCTGGTTCGCCGCGCTGGCCTGCGCGGTCGCGGTGGTGCTGCTGTCGGTGCTCGCGCTGGTGCGCCGCTGACCGCCCGGCGCGGGATCAGTCGTAGAAGCCGAGCCGGCGCAGCTGTTTGGGGTCGCGCTGCCAGTCTTTGGCCACGCTGATGCGCAGGTCGAGATAGACGCGGGTGCCGAGCAGCGCCTCGATCTGCTTGCGCGCCTTGGTGCCGACCTCGCGCAGCCGCTCGCCCTTGTGCCCGATGACGATGGCCTTCTGTGAGGGCCGCTCCACGAACATGTGGGCGTAGATGTCGAGCAGGTCGTCGCGGCCCTCCCTGGGCAGCATCTCGTCGACGACCACGGCGATGGAGTGGGGCAGCTCGTCGCGCACGCCCTCCAGCGCCGCCTCCCTGATCAGCTCACCGACCAGCACCTGCTCGGGCTCGTCGGTGAGCTGGCCGCCCTCGTAGAGCGGCGGCGACTCGGGCAGGTGCTCGATCAGCACGTCGGCGACGACGTCGAGCTGGTCGCCCGACTCGGCGGAGACGGGCACGATCGCCGCGAACTCCGCGATCTGCGACACCGCGAGCAACTGCTGGGCGATCTGCTCCTTGCTCGCCAGGTCGCACTTGGTGACCACCGCGATGACGGGCGTCTTCTTCACGGCTGACAGCTTGTCGGCGATGAACCGGTCGCCCTTGCCGATGGGCTCGTTGGCCGGCACGCAGAACCCGATCACGTCGACCTCGGTCAGCGTGGACAGCACGAGGCTGTCGAGCCGCTCGCCGAGCAGCGTGCGGGGGCGGTGGAGGCCGGGGGTGTCGACGATGATGAGCTGGGCGTCGGGCCGGTGCACGATGCCCCTGATGACGCGCCTGGTCGTCTGCGGCTTGGACGAGGTGATCGCCACTTTGGTGCCGACCAGGGCGTTCATCAGCGTGGACTTGCCGACGTTCGGCCTCCCCACGAAGCAGGCGAATCCGGCGCGATGGTTGTCTGGCGAAGTCACATAGTGCATTGTGGCCCATCAACCGGCGTGTTCACGCCACCAGGCATAGGCGAGGGGCAGCACGCCGGGTGTCCAGGCGGTGGTGTCGAGGCCGCCCAGCTCCTCTTCCGCCACCCAGCGGCAGTCGTTGATCTCGACGCCGTCGGGCCGCGGCTCAGGGGATCCGGGCGCGAGCCGGCAGCCGTAGCCGGCGATGACGTAGCCGACCTGGTGCCCGTTGGGATAGACCGTACGGAACTCGGGCCCGCCGTAGACGCCGACCAGCCCCAGCACCTCGATCTCGACGCCCAGTTCCTCGCGCAGCTCCCGCACCACGGCCGCCTCGGGCCGCTCGTCGGGATCGACGCCGCCGCCGGGCGCCGCCCACCGCCCCACGTCGCCGTGGCGGGCCAGCAGCATGCGGCCGGCGTCGTCGAACACGAACCCGGTGACCGACGGCAGCATGAGCAGATCCGTGCCGACCTTCTCCCGCAACCTCGCCAAAAATGGCGACATGGGCATGTCAGCCTCGCAGGGTGCCGTCGGGACCGGCCAGCAGCAGCTTGCCCGCACCCAGCTCGGCCGCCACCGCCTCGTCGGCGGGGCTCGGGTCGCCCTCGCTCACCAGCGCCACCGCTTCGAGCGAGCGCGCGCCGCTGGAGACGGCCATGGCCACCGCCACCTGCACGGCCGAGAGCGTGAGCGCGGACAGGGCCACGTTCGTCGCCGAGTAGGTGCGGCCCGTCTCGTCGCGCACGGCCGCGCCCTCGGCGGAGCCGTTGCGCGCCCTGGCGGCGCGGGCCAGCGTGATGATCTTGCTGTCTTCGGGATCGAGTGTCACGCGCTCTAGGTTAGGCGTTGACCATGGAGATCGCCGCCTCGACGACCTTACGCGTACGCTCGGTGTCCACGTCGTTCATCCCGGTGTGCACCACCGACACCAGCGTGTCGCCGACGCGGGCGAGCACGACGTCCAGCGCGTACGGGTAGCCGTTGAGCCGCCCGCTGAACCGCGCGCCCACGGCGTCGTCGGCCGCCTGCTGCACCGCCTCCTCGATGGGCAGCTCGTGCAGCCGCATGTCGGTGCCGCTCGAGGTGTGCACTTCGCGGCAGTTCCGCATCGCCTCCGACAGGGCGTCGAGATGCTCTTCCGCTTCCTGGTTGGCGTACCTGGCGAGGCCGACCCCGGCCTGCTCACCCAGCCCGTCGCCGAGGTAGCTGACCGCGGCCTGCGCGGTCAGCGCCTGCCCGGGCGCCTGCCCGCCGGCCGGTTCCAGCACGGCCCGGCAGTTCCTGTCCGCCTGCCCGAACGGCATCCGCCAGGCCTGCTCCGGCCTGATCGTGAAGCCGTCGGGCAGGCGTGGCTGCTCCTTGCTGACCACCTCGCGCAGTTGCGCCATGGCCTGTGCGTCGAGGAAGCTCTCGGCTCCGCCGCCGCCGCAACCCGCCAGGAGGCAGGTCAGCAGCGCGCAGGCGCCGATCCCTGGTCTTCGTTTCATGGTCCCCCCTTGATCGGTGGCTTCCCCGCACGAGGAATGGGGCAATCCACCGGAGTGACCACCAATACGCAAAAAGGGTGCCCCCGCCCTGATCAGGACGAGAACACCCTTTACGCCGACCAGCGTCGCGACCAGGATCGTGACGCCGTCGTCCCCCCGGGATCGTCGTCAGGCCGCGAACCCCACCCGGCCTTCGGACGATTCCCCTGTAGACACCCACCGCACTGGATGTCGTGATTTGAGAGTGCCGGAGGCGGCTTGCAGTTGACTTGTAGAACGCTTGCCGTTTCGTCCGCATTCGCCGCCGTCTTGCACGCTCACTTCCGCCTTCGCGCACGCTCACTCCCAGCCCTCTCGCGCGCTCACTCCCGTCCGTTGGACCGCTCGCGCTCGGCGGCGGCGGGAACGACCTCGTCCGGCGGCGGCGTCACCCGCCGCACGACCACCGTGCTGATGCGGTTCCGCCGCCCGGCCAGGCTCTCCGCCGTCAGCGACAGCCCGGCCACCTCCGCGTGCGAGCCCGCGATCGGCACCCGGCCCAGGGCGTGGGCCAGCAGGCCGCCGACGGTCTCGACGTCGTCGACCTCGATCTCGGTGTGGAACAGCTCGCCCAGCTCGTCGACCGGCATGCGGGCGGTGACCCGCATGCCGCCGTCGTCCATGGGCTCGACGCGGGGCGCCTCCTGGTCGTACTCGTCGGTGATCTCCCCGACGATCTCCTCCAGGACGTCCTCGATCGTGACCAGCCCGGCGGTGCCGCCGTACTCGTCGATGACGATCGCGATGTGGATCTGGCGGGCCTGCATCTCCCGCATGAGCTGGTCGATGGGCTTGCTCTCCGGCACGTACGCGGCCGGCCGCAGGATCGACTCGATCGTCTCCTTGCCCCCGCCCTCGCCCGACTCGTGGATCTTGCGGGCGATGTCCTTGAGGTAGGCGATGCCGATGACGTCGTCCTCGTTCTCGCCCACCACGGGGATGCGGGAGAACCCGCTGCGCAGCGCCAGCGACAGCGCCTGGCTGATGGTCTTGGACCGCTCGATGTAGACCATGTCGGTGCGGGGCACCATGACCTCGCGGACGAGCGTGTCGCCCAGCTCGAACACCGAGTGGATCATCTCGCGCTCGTCCGGCTCGATCACCCGGCGCTCCTCGGCCAGGTCGACCAGGTCACGCAGCTCGGCCTCCGAGGTGAACGGGCCGTCGCGGAACCCCTTGCCGGGCGTCAGCGCGTTGCCCAGCAGGATGAGCAGCTTGGGCAGCGGGCCGAAGATGCGGGTCAGGCCGTACACGATCGGCGCGCTGGCCAGCGCGACCGGCTCGGCGTGCTGGCGGCCCAGCGTGCGCGGCATGACGCCGACCACGACGTAGCTGATCACGATCATCGCGGCCGCGGCCCAGAAGTAGGCCCAGCCCTGGTCGTCGAGCAGGTCGATGAAGAGCAGCGTCGCGATCACCGTCGCGACCAGCTCGCAGCTCAGCCGCAGCAGCAGGAGCAGGTTCAGGTAGCGCGGCGGGTCGGTCACGATCGTCTGCAACCGCGCGGCACCGCGCCGCGCCTCACGGACGTATTCGTCGGCACGCACCCGGGAGATGCGTGTCAGCGCCGTTTCCGCACTGGCGATCAGGCCACCGACGACGACGAGCGCGATGGCCGAAAGCAACCAGGCGTTCACCGCGGGTTGCGCACCTCCTGCCACGACTCGAGGAGCCGGGACTGCAGTCCGAACATCTCCTTGTGCTCCTCCGGCTCGGCATGATCGTAGCCGAGCAGGTGCAGGATGCCGTGGGTGCACAGCAGCTCGAGCTCGTCGGCCGTGCTGTGCCCGGCCTCCTTCGCCTGTCTGGCCGCCACCTGCGGGCACAGCACGACGTCGCCCAGCAGCGCCGGGTCGGCCGGCCCCTCGGACTCGCCGCGCGCGCCGCCTCCGGGCCGCAGCTCGTCCATCGGGAAGGCCAGCACGTCGGTCGGGCCTGGCTCGCCCATCCACTTCTCGTGCAGCTCCGCCATGGCGTCCTCGTCGACGACCACGATGGACAGCTCGGCGAGCGGGTTGATGCCCATCTCGCCGAGCACGTGGGCGGCCAGGGCGACGATGCTCTCCTCGTCGACCCCGACGCCCGACTCGTTGTTGATCTCGATGCTCACGGCCGCCGCTTCCCTCGCTGCTGGATCGCCTTCGGCTCCTGGGCCGCCTGCGTGGCGTCGTAGCGCCCGTAGGCGTCGACGATCTCGCTGACGAGCTTGTGCCGCACCACGTCGGAGCTGGTCAGCCGGGCGAAGTGGATGTCGGGGATGCCCTCGAGGATCTCCTGGACCACCCGCAGCCCGCTGACCGTGCCCGCGGGCAGGTCGACCTGCGTGACGTCACCGGTGACCACGATCTTCGAGTTGAACCCGAGCCTGGTCAGGAACATCTTCATCTGCTCGGCCGAGGAGTTCTGCGCCTCGTCGAGGATGATGAAGGCGTCGTTGAGCGTGTTGTGGGTGAGGAGGTGGCCCTCGGTGACGTAGAGGGAGTCCTCGGCCGCCACCTGGATGCACACGCACTCGGCGGTGCCGCCCGGCTCGATGCGCGCGATGTGCCGCGCGGGCCTGGTTTCGGGCAGGCGGATGTCGAGGACGTACGCCTCCTCCCGGCTCGCGTAGGCCACGCCGCCGAGCGACCGCACGAGGGCGATCACGTCGTCGCGGAGCCGCTCGGAGCCGGTGGTGAAGCGCGGGCCGTCTTCGGTTATCGTCCCGGCCGCGTCGAGCAGGCCCTGGAGCAGCGCGAGCCTGATCTCCGGCGTGTTGCGGAGATAGACCTCTGGCACGAACGTCGTGGCAGCGGTGCGGCCCGCCAGGCCGAGCTCGGTGAGCGGATGGGTGAGCGTCATGGTGCCGCCAGAGCGCCCTGCCGGGTGGTGGCCGCTCGTGCGCGGCTCGACGTCCCGGCCGTCGCCGAGGAACAGGCCCAGCGCGTACGGATCCATCGGCACCGCACGCTCGGGGAAGCGGACCGGCGCGGTGAGCATCGGCAGCTCCCACCGGCGCTCGCCGAGCAGCTGCTTGGTCTCCAGCACCCGCCACGGCTCATCCTCGCCGTCGCGGACGGTCCACAGGTGGTCTTCGCTGGCGAGCACGGAGGCGCCGTCGTCGCTGGACAGCCGGTAGATCGTCTTCTCGCCCTGCGGGTAGACCCCCAGCACGGGAGTCGGCTCGCCGTCGGAGCCGACGACGAGGTCGCCGACCTCCAGCTCGCCGATCGCCCGCCAGCCGTCGGGGGTCAGCACCTGGCTGTCCACCGGCTGGGCCCGGCCGCGCATGTAGGCCAGCGGCGCGACCTCGATCGTGCCCGCCGCCATCAGCTTGGGGATGGAGTCGGGGTCGACCATGTCGTGCAGCGCGTCGTAGAGCGGGCGCAGGTAGGGGTCGATCTTCTCGTAGAGCGTGCCGGGCAGGAAGCCCAGGCGCTCGCCCGCCTCGACCGCCGGCCGGGTCAGGATGATGCGGTTGACCCGCTTCTCCTGCAGCGCGCGCACCGCCTTGGCCATGGCGAGGTAGGTCTTGCCGGTGCCGGCGGGGCCGATGCCGAAGACGATGGTGTGGTCGTCGATGGCGTCGACGTAACGCTTCTGGTTGACGGTCTTGGGGCGGATGGTGCGGCCGCGCGAGGACAGGATGTCGAGCGAGAGCACCTCGGCGGGCCGGTCGGAGGTCATGCGGAGCATGGCGATGCTGCGCTCGACCGCGTCGGGGGTGAGCTCCCCGCCGCTGCGCAGGACTTCCACGAGCTCTTCGAAGAGGCGCACGACGGTGCCGCTCTCGTCGGGGCTGCCGGTGACGGTGATCTCGTTGCCGCGTACGTGGATGTCGGCCCGGAAGGCGCCCTCGATGACGCGTAGCAGCTCGTCGCGGGAGCCCAGGAGGCTGACCATCGGGTATTCGTCCGGTATCAGCACCTTCGCTTGAGTCCGCGAGGGAGGTGCTGTGCGTCGGGATTCGTGTAGTTCGGACATGGGCAGGCCAGCGGCCTGATGCCTCCCGGTCTCTTTCGGAGTTCTTCTCCGCCCATCGTATCCGGGGCCGGGCCGATTGCTCGCGTCAATATCACCGCGCCCGGCCTGCCCAGGCCGTCAGCCGGGCGGCCAGGTGAGATCGCGCCCGCCGAGCACGTGGGCGTGCACGTGGAAGACGGTCTGACCGGCGCCTGGACCGGTGTTGAAGACGACGCGGTAGCCGCTCTCGGCGACGCCGCCTTGCACGGCGACCTCGTGCGCGGCTTTGAGCACCTCGTCGGCGAGCCCGTCGTCGGCCGCGGCGAGCGCGGCGGCGTTGGCGTGGTGTTGCTTGGGGATCACCAGCACGTGGGTCGGGGCCTGCGGGTTGATGTCCTGGAACGCCAGGGTCCGGCCGGTTTCGTAAACGATCTCGGCGGGAATCTCCTTGGCGACGATTTTGCAGAAGAGGCAATCGCTCACTCGATCAGCCTACCGAGGGCGCCGCCGTCGGTGAGTCCGTTGCGAATCGGTAATCAGCTGTGTCGTGCGCAGGAAGATCCACAAGGTTAGGGTGAGTGTGCGACACTTCAGCAGAAAAGACGATTCAGGGTCGGGCGAGCGCCACCTGGCGAGGACACGACTGGGTAATGCACCCTAAGGAACCGGGGAAACCTCCAGAACCGGAAGAGCGTAAACCCTCTGGGAAGGCCGCGCGTCCCATTGATGTGACCACCGAAACCCTTCTGGCCGACAGGTCGATGGGGGCGGTGCCGGTCGGGTGGGATGCCGACATGGCCGTTACGGCGCTGTACAGTGCGCATTTTCGGTCATTGGTGCGTCTCGCTGTGTTGCTGGTGCGCGACATAGCAACAGCTGAGGAAGTCGTGCAGGATGCGTTCGTCGCCATCCATGGCGCCTGGCGCAGGCTGCGTGATCCCGACAAAGCACTTGCCTACCTGCGCCAGTCAGTCGTCAACCGGTCCAGGTCGGTGCTGCGCCACCGCGCGGTCGTCGAGAAGTATGCTCCCAAAGGTCTGCCCGACGCGCCGAGCGCCGAGAACGGCGCCATCGGCGAACTGGAACGTTCTGCCGTGATCGAGGCATTACGTGCCCTTCCGACCCGACAGAGAGAGGCTCTGGTTCTACGCTACTACGGTGATCTGTCCGAAGCTGAGATCGCCCACGCCATGGGCATCAGCAAGGGGGCGGTCAAGAGCCACACCGCACGTGGCATGGCCGCCTTGCGATCGGTCCTGGAGAAAATGTCATGACCCAGCCCCCCGACGAGTACGGCGACCTGCTGCGCCGTGCGCTCCGCGCGGAGGCGGACGCGGTCGTGCCCTCGCCGGACGGACTGGAGATCATCCGTGCCCGCATCGAGCGGCGGGGCGTACGCAATCTGTTCTGGTGGCGCGCGGGAGCGGCCGCGGCCAGCGCGGTGCTGGTGGCGGGCGCGATCGTGTTCGCCGTCCCCAGCCTGCGCTCCCAGATCATCGATCAGGCGCCCGTGCGGATCGTGGACGACGAGACGAGCAAGGTGCCGTCCAACTCCTCGACCACCCGGTCCATCGATCCGCCCGCGACCAGCCTGCCACCCCGTCAGTCGCCGCCCGCGGTGGTGCTCCCGGCGACGCCGTCGCCCACCTCGCCCAAGCCGACCCGTAAGGCCGAGTCGACCAGCAGGCCGTCTCCGTCGCCCACCCCCACGCCCACCACGACCCCGTGTCCTTCGGCGCTCGCCGAGGAAGCCGAGCCGCCGTCCGACTGCCCCACCCTCTCACCGTCGCCGACGCCGACACCGTCGTCCACCATGATCGAGACGTCCGCGCCGCCGTCGTGCCCGCCGGAGCAGTGCCCGCCGGACGACGAGATGACCGAGACGCCGCCCGTCGAGGCGACCCCCCTGCAGGACACGCAGACCACGCCCTAGCGGCCCAGCCTTCGCAGGACCCGCCTCAGCGGCTCACCCCTGCAGGACGCGCGAACGAGGCCCTAGCGGCTCACCAGCGACCCGTGCGGCTGAACAGCACGGCGGCCGCCGCCACTCCCGCCGTGGACGTGCGCAGCACCGTCGGCCCGAGCAGCACCGGCTCCGCCTTGGCCGCCCTGAACCGCTCCAGCTCCTCCTCCGAGACCCCGCCTTCCGGCCCCACCACCATGACGACGTCGCCGCCCGCCGGCAGCGCCACGCCCGACAGCGGCTCGGTGGCCTCCTCGTGCAGCACCAGCCCGAGCGCCGCCTCCGCCAGCAGCCGCTCGACGCGTGCCGTGGAGGCGAGGTCGGCCACCTCGGGCAGGTGGAAGCGGCGGGCCTGCTTGCCCGCCTCGCGCGCGGTGGAGCGCCAGCGGCCGAGGGCCTTGGCGACCTTGTCGCCCTTCCACTGGGTGATGCTGCGGGCCGCCGCCCACGGCACGATCACGTCGACGCCGGCCTCGGTCATCATCTCGACCGCAAGCTCGCCCCTGTCGCCCTTGGGCAGCCCCTGGACGACCACCAGCCGGGGCCGCGGCGGCTCGACGTCGTAGCGGCGCAGCACCTCCAGCCGCAGCGCGTCCTTCAGCGCCTCGCGTACGACGCACTCGGCCACCCCGCCCGCCCCGTCGGTGAGGTCGACCCGCTCACCGGCGCGCAACCGGCGTACGGAGGCCGCGTGCCGCCCCTCGGGGCCGTCGAGCGTCAGCTCGGGCCCTTCGAGGTGCGCGCTCAGGAAGACCGGGGCTGTCACCGGCCGTTGAACGCGTCACGCAGGCGGGAGAAAAAACCCTGCTGGCCCGGTGCGAACTTGCCAGGCGGGCGCTCCTCACCTCGCTGCCTGGCCAGCTCGCGCAGCAGCTCTTCCTGAGCCGCGTCGAGACGGCTCGGCGTCTCGACGTTGACGTGGATGAGCAGGTCGCCCCTGCCGGACTCGTTGAGGCGCTGGACGCCTCTGCCGTACATGGTGATGACCTGGCCCGACTGCGTGCCTGGCCGGACGTCGATCTCCTCGGCGCCGTCGAGGGTCTCGACGGACAGCACGGTGCCGAGCGCGGCGGCCGTCATCGGGATCTGGACGGTGCAGTGGAGGTCGTCGCCGCGCCGTTCGAAGATCTCGTGGGGCCGCTCGGCGATCTCGAGGAACAGGTCGCCGGGCGGGCCGCCCCCCGGGCCGACCTCGCCCTCGCCGGCGAGCTGGATGTGGGTGCCGTCCTCGACGCCCGCGGGGATGCGGACCTTGATCGTACGGCGGGTGCGCACCCGGCCGTCGCCGGAGCACTCCTGGCAGGGGTTGCGGATGATGCTGCCGAAGCCGCCGCACTGCGGGCAGGGCCGCGAGGTCATGACCTGGCCCAGGAAGGACCGCGTCACCTGGGAGATCTCGCCGCGCCCGCTGCACATGTCGCAGGTGTCGGGGTGGGTGCCCGGCGCGGTGCCGGCGCCGTGGCAGATGTCGCACAGCACGGCCGTGTCGACGGCCAGCTCGCGCGTGGTGCCGAACGCCGTCTCGCGCAGGTCGAGCTCGACCCTGATGGTGGCGTTGCGTCCCCTGCGGGCACGTGAGCGGGGCCCCCTGGCACCGGTGGCGGTGCCGAAGAAGGCGTCCATGATGTCGCTGAACGGGAAGCCCGCTCCGAAACCTCCCGCGCCGGCGCCCGCTCCCGCGCCGCCGCCGAAGGGGTCGCCACCCAGGTCGTACATCTGGCGCTTGTTCGGGTCGGACAGCACCTCGTAGGCCTGCGTGATCTCTTTGAACCGCTCCTGTGTGTCAGGATCGGGGTTCACGTCAGGGTGCAGCTCTCGGGCGAGCCGGCGATACGCCTTCTTGATCTCGTCCTGACTAGCGTCACGGCGCACCCCGAGGGTGGCGTAGTAGTCGCTGTTTGCCACTTATCGACCTCTTATGATGCAGCCAGGATCTGGCTGACGTAGCGTGCCACCGCGCGCACGGCGCCCATCGTCACGGGATAGTCCATCCTGGTCGGCCCCAGAACGCCGAGCCGGGCCAGTTGGTTGTCGCCAGAACCGTATCCGGTCGCGACGACGGATGTGCCCCTGAGGTACGGGTTTTCCGAGCCGATGCGCACGGTGAGCGCGGACGGGGTGTCTGAGGTTGTCTCGCCGAGCAGCCGCATGAGGACGACGTGCTCCTCAAGCGCCTCCAGCACGTCGCGCAGGCCGGTGGCGAAGTCGGCGCCGGCGAGGTTGGCCGCGCCGGCGAACACGATCTTCTCGTCGTGCCGCTCGACCAGCGTCTCGAGCAGCACGGAGAGGATCGTCGCCGCGGCGGGCCGGTCTTCGATCGGGAGCCTTTCCGGCAGGTCGGCCACCAGCTCGGGCACGCTGCTCAGGCCGCAGCCGTCGAGGCAGGCGTTGAGCACGGCGCGCAGGTTGGCGATGCGGTGGTCTTCGACCGCCTCGGGCAGCTCCACCACGCGCTGCTCGACGCGGCCGGTGTTGGTGATCAGCACGAGCATGACCCGCCGGTCGGTCAGCGGGACGAGCTCGACGTGCCGGACCGTCGAACGGTTGAGCGTCGGGTATTGCACGACCGCCACCTGCCTGGTCAGCTGCGCCAGCAGCCGGACCGTGCGGGTGACGACGTCGTCGAGGTCGACCGCGCCGGCGAGGAACGTCTCGATCGCCCGCCGCTCGGCCGCCGACAACGGCTTGACCTGGGAGAGCCGGTCGACGAACAGGCGATAGCCCTTGTCCGTCGGCACGCGGCCCGCGCTGGTGTGGGGCTGGGTGATGTAGCCCTCCTCCTCCAGCGCGGCCATGTCGTTCCTGACCGTCGCCGGGGAGACCTTCAGATTGTGACGCTCGGCCAGCGCCTTGGAGCCCACCGGTTCGTTGGTGGACACGTAGTCTTCGACAATGGCCCGGAGCACCGCCAGCTTCCGATCGTCGAGCACGTGCTCACCTCCTGCCTCTGTCCCTTACAGGAACGTGGTGTCTAGCACTCTGTGTTCCCGAGTGCCAAGTGTACGGCTCTCGCCCACAAGGTGCGATAACACCGCGTCCCAACTGCTGTCTGGCTTCCTGTGAGCGACAGGCCTCACACTTGCCCTCATGACCGACGATTCCCGGCCTCCGGCGTACGGCCCGCCGCCAGGCTACGGTCCGCCCCAGTACGGACCGCCCCCACAAGGACAGCCGCCGCAGGGACCACACCAGTACGGGCAACAGCCTCCGTTCGGACAGGGGCCACCGCAGTACGGTGATCCCGCTCAGTTCGGCCCGCCATCTCAGTACGGACAATACGGCCAACAGGCCCAATTTCCACCACGAATCGACTCCAAAGCCATAAAGCCCAGCCGCTGGTGGCTGGTGGCGGTCTGGGGCGTGTTCGTGGCCTGCCTGGCGGCCGGCGGCGTGCTGTTCGCCACCGGCCTGGGCGGCGCGACGGACCTGGTGCCCAGGCAGACGTTCGCGTCCGGCGAAAGCGTCACGGTGACGGTCGACCCGGCCGAGAAGCCAGGCGTCTACCTCGCCAGCGACACCGCCGTCACCTACGACTGCTCGATCAGCGGCGAGGCCAAGCTGGCCAAGACCCCCGACCGGCGCACGGTGTCGGCCGGCGACGCCGTGTGGGAGCAGTTCCTGGTGATCAACGCACCGGCCAAGGGCGACTATCAGCTCACCTGCGTCAACCAGGAAGAGGCCACCGTGCGCTACGGCGTCGGCCGCGACTCCTACTCCGTCGTGAACGGCGTCGCCGACGGCCTCATCGCCCTCGTGGTCCTGCCGGGTGCCGGGCTGCTCGCCGCCATCGCCGGAACGATCGTCGTCCTCGTCCGCCGCAGCGGCGCGCGGAAGCGCCTTGCAGTGAGCGGGTGATTTGCTACGGTCCCCGTGTGTACGAGGGCGATGTACTGGCGGGAAATTGGCGGCGGCCGGGCAAGGGCAAGATTCCCAAGGTGCCCGCGGAACCGGACCTCGTCGTGGAGGACGCCGACAGCGGCTTCTGCGGCGCCGTGGTGGCCTGTGACAAGGAGGCCGTCACGCTGGAGGACCGGTTCGGCAAGCGCCGGCTCTTCCCGCTCGCGCCCGCGGCGTTCCTGCTGGAAGGACGTCCCGTGACCCTCGTACGCCCCACCGCCCCCACCGCCCCCACCGGCCCTCGGCGCAGCGCGTCGGGCTCGATCGCCGTCGAAGGGCTGCGGGCCAGGGTCGCCAGGCAGAGCCGCATCTACGTCGAAGGCGTCCACGACGCCGCCCTCGTCGAGAAGATCTGGGGCCACGACCTGCGGGTCGAAGGCGTCGTCGTCGAATACCTCGAAGGCGTCGACCACCTGCCCGCCATCGTCGAGGAGTTCGGCCCCGAGCCGGGGCGGCGCCTCGGCGTGCTCGTCGACCATCTGGTGCCCGGCTCCAAGGAGAGCCGGATCGCCGCCGAGATCACCTCGCCCGACGTGCTCGTGGTCGGGCATCCGTTCGTCGACATCTGGCAGGCGGTCAAGCCGTCCGTGCTGCGCATCCCGGCCTGGCCCGACGTGCCGCGCGGGGTGCCATGGAAGGAGGGCGTCATCGCCGCGCTGGGCTGGCGCATGGAGCCCGCGGAGGCATGGCGGCGCATTCTCGGCGCCGTCTCGACGTACACGGACCTGGAGCCGGCGCTGCTCGGCCGGGTCGAGGAACTGATCGACTTCGTTACGGAGGCCCCATGAGCCAGGACTCGACCCCGCCGCCCGCCGACGACGACGCCACCCGCAGGTTCGCCCCGGCGGACGACGACGCCACGCGCAAGGTCACCCCATCCGACCTGCCGCCGCCCGCACCCGGCTCGGGCCCCCAACCCGGCCCGCCCCCGCCGTACGGACAACAGCCCGGCTCCACGCCCGGCTACCCACCGCAGCCCGGCTCCACTCCGGGTCACTCCCAGCAGCCCGGCTCCACTCCGGGTCACTCCCAGCAGCCCGGCTCCACTCCGGGTCACTCCCAGCAGCCCGGTTCCGTGCCGGGCTATGAGCAGCAGCCCGGTTCGTCCGGTTACGGGCAGCAACCCGGGTCCGCTCCCGGTTACGGGCAGCAACCCGGGTCCGCTCCCGGTTACGGGCAGCAACCCGGGTCCGCTCCCGGTTACGGGCAGCAGCTCCCCTACGGGCAGCAGCCCGGGTCGGCGCCGATCTACCACCCGCAGCCGCCCAGCGGCTACGGGCGGCAGGGCTCCTACGGCGGCCCCGGCGGCTACGGTCCCCCCGGCGGCTACGGCCGGCCCGGATATCCGCCGCCCCCGCCCGGCTACAGCTACGGCTACCCGCAGGCCCCCGGCGAGCCCTACGTGCCCGGCCGCTTCGGCCCCCGCCCCGGCACCGACGACAACTCCATGGCGATGCTGGCCCACCTCCTCGGCCTGCTGGTCTCGTGGATCGGCCCGCTCATCATCTACGTGGTCCGCAAGGACCAGTCGCCCTACGTCAGGGACCAGGCGGCGGAGGCGCTGAACTTCCAGATCACCATGTTCATCGGCTACATCGTGTCCGCGTTCCTGATGCTGCTGTTCATCGGCTTCCTGCTGCTGCCGGTGGTCTTCGTCGTGTCGCTGATCTTCCACATCCAGGCGGCGATGGCGACGTACCGGGGCGAGCGTTACCGCTATCCCCTCTCCATCCGTCTGATCACCTAGACCAGCAGGTCCCTGATCAGGGCGTCGGCGAGCAGCCGGCCCTGGAGGGTCAGCACCATGCGGCCCGCCTTGAACGGCTCCGGCTCCAGCAGCCCGCGCGCCAGGGCGCTCGCCACCACGGGCCGCGCGGCGGGCGCGACCTCGGCCAGCGGATAGCCGGACGACAGCCGCAGCTCCAGCATGAGACGTTCGGCGTCGCGGTCGTCGTCCCCGAGCACCTCGCGGGCGTGCGCGGGCGAGTGGCCCGCGGCCAGGCGCTGGGCGTAGGCGGCGGGGTGTTTGACGTTCCACCAGCGGGTGCCGCCGACGTGGCTGTGGGCGCCGGGGCCGGCCGCCCACCAGTCGCCGCCGGTCCAGTAGAGCAGGTTGTGCCGGCAGCGGGCGTCGTCGGTGACGGCCCAGTTGGACACCTCGTACCACGCGAACCCGGCCGCGGACAGCAGCTCGTCGGCGATGAGGTAGCGATCGGCGGCCACGTCGTCGTCGGGCATCGGCAGCTCGCCGCGCCTGATGCGCGCGGCCAGGCGGGTGCCCTCCTCGACGATCAGCGAGTACGCCGACACGTGGTCGGGCCCGGCCTCGATCGCCGCGCCCAGCGAGGCCCGCCAGTCGTCGTCGGACTCGCCCGGCGTGCTGTAGATCAGATCGAGGTTGACGTGCTCGAACCCGGCCGCGCGCGCCTCCCTGACGGCCGCGGCGGCCCGGCCGGGCGTGTGGCGGCGGTCGAGGACCTGCAGCACGTGCTCGCGTACGCTCTGCATGCCGAAGCTGATGCGGTTGAAGCCGCCGTGGCGCAGCTTCTCCAGCGACGAGGGATCGACCGACTCGGGGTTGGCCTCGGTGGTGACCTCGGCGTCCGGCCGCAGCCCGAACTCCGAGCCGATCGAGGCGAGTATGCGTGCCAGGTCTTCGGGAGGCAGCAGCGTGGGGGTGCCACCGCCGAAGAACACCGTCTCCACCGGCAGGTCGGTCTCGCCCAGGACGCGGCGCGCCAGGCGGATCTCCTCGATCACCTTGTCGGCGTAGTCGCGCTGCGAGGCGCCGGGGCCCAGCTCGGAGGCGGTGTAGGTGTTGAAGTCGCAGTAGCCGCAGCGGGTCAGGCAGAACGGCACGTGCACGTAGAAGCCGAACGGGCGCTCGCCGAGGCCGCGCAGGGCGCTGTCGGGCAGCTCGCCCGAGGTGGGCGCGGGATCGCCGTCAGGCAGGATGGATGGCACGTTTCCAGTGTGCCCGTCCCCCGCAGTGCTCCGACCGGTGCGGGTCGTTGACGAGGGCTCAGGGCGGCTCTACGATCGCGTTCAACTTATAGGAAAGTTTCCTATTTGTAGCTGTCCGGGAGCGGCCCCGTGAAGAAGAAGATCCTCATCGCCCTGTCCGTCTTACTCGGGCTCACGCTGGTCTCCGTACCGGCCGAGGCCCGCACCGGGTTCAACCGGGTCGCGTACTTCATCCAATGGGGCGTCTACGGCCGTGACTATCACGTCAAGGACGTGCACCTCAGCGGCGCCGCCGCCAAGCTCACCCACCTCAACTACGCGTTCGGGTTCGTGAACGGCGACGGCACCTGCTACTCCTCCGACCCGTGGGCCGACTGGCAGCGGCCCGTACCCGCCGAGCAGAGCGTGGACGGCGTCGCCGACGAGCCGGGACAGGCGCTCAACGGCAACCTCAACCAGCTCCGCAAGCTCAAGGCCAAGCACCCCGAGCTCAAGGTGATGATCTCGCTCGGCGGCTGGACCGGCTCCGCCGCGTTCTCCGACGCCGTGCTCACCGCCGAGTCGCGCTCCAAGCTCGCCTCCTCCTGCATCGACATGTGGCTGCGCGGCAACCTGCCCGGCCTCGAGCCCGGCGCCGCCGCGGGCGTCTTCGACGGCATCGACCTCGACTGGGAGTGGCCCGGCTCGGCCGGCGCCGAGGGCAACGTGATCAGGCCGGAGGACAAGCGCAACTTCACGCTGTTCGTGAGCGAGCTGCGCCGCCAGCTCACCGCGTTCTCGCGGAAGGCGCAGCTCAGCGCGTTCCTCCCGGCCGCCGCCGCCAAGATCGACGCGGGCTTCGAGGTACGCGAGGTCTTCAAGCAGCTCGACTTCGCCACCCTCCAGGGGTACGACCTGCACGGCACCTGGGAGCAGCAGACCGCGCACCACGCCAACCTGTTCACCGACCGGCGCGACCCCAACCCGGTGAAGTACAGCGTCGACCAGACCGTCCGCGACTACCTCAAGCGCGGGGCGCCCGCACGCAAGCTCGTGGTCGGCGTGCCCGCGTACGGGCAGGGCTGGACCGGCGTCACCGACCGCTCCAAGGGCCTCTACCAGCCCGCCACCGGCCCCGCCCCCGGCACGTGGGCCCCCGGCACCGAGGACTACAAGGACCTGGTGAACAAGCCGGGCAAGCGCCACCGCGACCTGCTCACCGGCGCCATGTGGCTGTACGACGGCAACGAGTTCTGGTCGTACGACGATCCGGCGGTCATGCTGCAGAAGGCGGCGTACATCCGGTTGAAGGGGCTCGGCGGGTTCATGCTGTGGTCCATCGACCAGGATGACTCCCGTGCCTCCCTCACCTCCGCCCTCTCCAGCGTCCTCCGCTGACCCGGGCTCTATGGGTGCGGACGATCCAGATCGAACGCCACGTCGGCCAGCCGGATCGTCCGCACCTGCGGGTCCTTGAGCAACTCCCGCAGCTCGCGGACCGAGCTGAGCTCGTCCACGTAGGCGTGGGCGAGCCCGGCCCGCGAAGCCTGCCGCAGCCGCTTCAGGCTCAGGTCGAAGGAGCGCAGGTTGGCGTCGTCGTGGTCACGCAGCAGCCCGACCCACGCCCGGAACTGCGGCAGCCCGCCCCGGCACACCTCATCCGTGACGTCGCCGCCCCTGCGAAGGTCCGCCGGGTCGGTCCAGTAGCCGAAGCCCCACGTGATCGGCAGTGACCCGGGCCTGCGTTCGTACACGACCCGTTCGGCGCAGGAGTCGTGGCGCCGTACGAACGCCTCGAACTCCGCCTCCCCCAACGGCCGCTCGAACTCCACCACCGCCAGCGCGCTCAGGTCGGCCGGCAACCGGGCGAGCACCTGCTTCACCTCCTCCTTCCTCCCCAGCGTGGTGCCGACGTTGAACAACGACTGGGACAGCCTGGTGTTGGCGGTGTGACCGAGCGGCAGCCGCCCGACCCGCCCGAAGAAGTCCTGACTGATCGCGAACGTCTGGCTCCCGCCCGGCCAGGCCCCGGCGGGTCCCATGGGACGCGCGCTCACCTGGAACGACATCGAGACGGGCGTCGTCTCGCAGCAGGGGTCGTTCGTCACGAGATAGGCGGGGTTGTACATCTTGAACGCGGTCCCGAGCACGTCCATCATGCGACGCTCACGATCGCCCCGCTTCTGCACCAGCGACGCCCCCTCGGTCACGACCACCGCGACCAGCGCCAGCACCGCCAGCACGCTGACCACCGTCCGCACCAGCCCCCGCCGGACGGCACGCCTGGTACGCCTGGGATCGAAGTCCGGCATCGCGGGCAACTCCGGCAGGCTACGTGCAGAACCCGCCGCCTCCGGCGCATCGAGCCGGCCATGCGCGCCCGGCGCATCGAGCGAACCTGGCGCGCCCGGCGCATCGGATGGGACAGGAGTATCCGGCGTATCGATTGGGCCAGGCGTACTTGACGCATCTTGCGGGCCAGGCGTGCCCGGCCTATCGGACGTGCTCATGCATCCTCCCCGTACAGGTCGGCGAAGGCGGCCCGCGCCCGCCACACCGCGGTCTTGATCGAGTTGTGCGACCTTCCGGTCATAGCGGCCACCTCGACCATCGAGAAGCCCTCGAAGTAGACCAAGGTGAGCAGGCGCCGCTGCTGCTCGGGCAGCCGCTCCAGCGCGTCGCGCACGTCCAGCGCGGCCACGTGCAGCGGCGGCACACCGAGCTCATCGGCGTCGGGCAGCACAAGCTCCCGCCGGCTCCTGCGTACGTGATCGAGCAGCACGTTTCTGGCGATCGTGAGGAGCCACGCAGCCGCGTTCTCCCCTCGCCAGCCGAGCAGCGCCCTGGTCGCCTTGACGAAGGTCTCCTGCGCCAAGTCCTCGGCGAGATGCGGATCGCGGGTCCTGCGCAGAAGGAACCCGCACACGAGCGGCCAGTGCTCGCGATAGAGCTCCTCGATGATGTCGCCCCCCGAACGGTTTCAATGGTCATGTCACCAACAGACGCACCAGAACCCGCAATGGTCACACCAACCTCAAACCCACAAAGCCCAACCGCTCACCCCAGCCCCTCCACCGCCTCGACCTCCCGCCAGCACCGACCACGCGGCACAACCAAACCCCCGGGCCGCCCGCCCGCATGAACGGCCCAGACTGCGCAGCCCGGCCGCTGGGCTGTGTGTCCACCCTCGGGTGGAGATCTGCGAAGCTCCACCCGCTGGTCGATCCGCCGCGACAGCCCCGTCCCTACCGTCACGTGTCATGAATCCCGTCGAAACCATGCTGGCCTGGCTGGCCTCGATAGCGGTGACGCCTACCGCCACGGCCTGGTCACCCCCGGCTGAGCCCACCTCGAGAACGCCCGCCAGGATGCCCGTTGAGCTGGGACTCCTCGTCGAATCCGGCGAGCTGTAAGAGCGTCTCCAACGCCGCCTGCCGGGTCTCCTCGACCGAGTCACCGCGTTCGCCGAAGCACTCGGCCGCCACGTCGAGCAGCGTCGCCACCACCGCCGCGTCGGGATAGGGCACATCGACCAGGACGGTGCCGTCAGCCGCCTCCTCCCCCTCGCCCACGTGGCGTCTCAGCAGCCGCCGTGTCTCCTCGGCCACGGCGACCCCAAGAACGGCTGCACGCTCGAATCGCTCAGAAGCAATCACGTCACCCTCCAGTCGCACAGGTGTTCGGAGATGGAAAGGTAGACGACGGCACCGACAAAATCCGCCCGCCAGCCCGACACGGCTCGGCTCGACTCGGCCGGCCCGCTGAACGCTGCGCCGCTTGACGGACCTCCGGATGCGTCGGGGGTGGTGGCGGAGACCCTTCGCCGGCTGTGGCGGCCGATCGCGCGATTGCGCTGCTGGTCAGCTAGCCTCGAACCGTGGCAGACCCCATCATCTGCGTCGATTCCCTCTCGGTTGAGCTCGGCGGCAATCCCGTACTCCGCGACCTGACGTTCACCGTGGCGCCGGGTGAGATCGCGGCCGTGGTGGGGCCCAACGGCTCCGGGAAGTCCACGCTGCTGCGCTGCCTGGCCGGGCTGCAGCCCGCCACCGCAGGTGGGGTACGCGTGTTCGGCGCCGCGCCGGTGGACGACGCCCGGTTCTGGGGCCGGGTCGCGCTGCTGGGCGATGAGCCCGCCTGGTATCCTGGGCTCACCACCCGCGAGCACCTGGAGCTGATGGGCGCCGTGCACCGTGCCGCGCGGATGACCGTGGACGCGGCGCTGGAGACGTTCGCACTGGTGGAGCGGGCGGACGCGGCTCCGCTGAACCTCTCCACCGGTCAGCGCCAGCGCCTCGCCCTCGCCGCCGCCCTGCTCAGGCCGAGCGAGCTGCTGCTCCTCGACGAGCCGGAACGCGGTCTCGACGTCGAGTTCCGGGCCGCCCTGGGCGATCTGCTCGACGAGTACGCCTCCGAGGGCGGCACCGTCGTCCTGGCCACCCACGACCAGGACCTCGCCGGCCACGGCCGCCGCGTCCTCCCGTCAGGCGTCCCCGCGTGACCGGCCTCTCCTCCGACGACCGACCGATGGCCGAGTCCGGCGTACGGGCCGTTCGCGCGTACCTGCGCTCCCGTGGTCCCGCCCCCGCCGGCCTCCTCGACCGGTACGTCACCGGGTTCTGCCTGCTCATGGCCGTCATGGTGCTCGGGCACCCGCTGGCCGGGGTGTTCGCGGGGCTGGCGGGCCCGGTCGATCCAGGCAGGATGGGAGCGGGTGCGGCGCTGCTCTCGCTCGCCCTGGCCGGCTTCCTGGCGGGTGCGCGGACGGCGGGCCCCGTGGTGCTGAACGGGCCTGACGCCTCCTGGCTGCTGCTCTCCCCGCTCAACCGCCGGGACCTGCTGGCCCGTCCGGCCAGGACGCTGGGCGTGGTGGCGCTGGTGGCGGGCCTGCTATTCGGGGTGGGCCTGCTGGCGGTGCTGGGAGCGCCTGATCAGCTCGTGTGGCGGGTGCTCGCCGCGCTCGTGCTCGGCGTGGCGACGACCGTGGGCGGGATGGCGCTGGCGGTGCTCGGGCAGGCGGGTCAGGCAGCGCAGGCGGGGCGGGCGGGTCAGCCGTGGCAGCTCTGGCTGACCATGGTGATCCTCGCGCTGCTGGTGCTGGCGGCGGTGGCGGTGACGAACCAGGTGCGTACAGTGCTGACCGTGGCGGCGCATGCCCCGCTGTCAGCCCTGGCCGCCACGGCAGCCGGGGCGGTCGTGACGGCGGGGCTGCTGGCCCGGCGCGCCTGGCGTTCGCTCGACCACATCCCCGCCCGTACGCTCACGACCACCTCCACCCGAGCCGGGCACGTGGCGAACGCCACCGCGTCGCTGGACACCGGCACGCTCACCTGGATCGTCGAGGACAACCACTGGCGCGCCAGGAGACTCGGTTCCCGTCGCTGGCCGCGGCTGTCCGGGCCGCTCGCGCCCGCCTGGCAGGACTGGCGGCGCCTGGCCCGCAGACCGGGATGGCTGGCGACGATCGCGGGGACGTCGGTGCTGCCCACGGTCCTCGGTCAGGCGGGCGCTCCCCCGGCGGCGCTCGCGATCGCGGTCCTGGCGGGCGGGCTGGCCGTGGCCGCGACGGCCACCTCGGGTGCCCGCCGCGACGCCGACAACCCGGCCCTGGCCAGGCTCATCGGAACCGCACACCGCCCCACGCTGGCGGCCCGCGCGGTGCTGCCCGCCCTGCTGAGCGGCACGTGGACGTCCCTGGCCCTCTTCCTGACCGGCCTGAGCGGCGCCGCGAACCTGCCCCTGAGTGACGTAGCGCCCCTGGGGCTGGTGGTGGCGCCCGCTCTGGCGGCGGCAGCGCTCCGCATGGCCAGGCGCGCGCCGGTCGACCACTCGATGCCGGTCATCGAGACGCCTGGCGGCCCGATCCCCACCGGTGTGCTGAAGTGGGCGGCCACGGGGCCCGACCTGGCGTTGGCCGGCTCGCTGCCCGCCCTGATCGCCCTCACCACCCCAGGCGCCGCCACGGCCCCCTACCTGGCGGCTCAAGCCGTGTGGAGCGCGGTGGTGCTGGCGGGATACGTCTGGCGCAGCAGAGCACGATGAGGGAGCGGCTCAGGCCACGTACAGGTCGCTCGGCACGCCCCCGTACGGGATGGTGCGATCTCGCCGCATGCCCGCCCGCTCCGCGACCTTGCGCGACGGCTCGTTGATGTCGCGGATGACCGCGACCACCGTTCCCAGCGACTTCCCCACGTCAAGGGCCGCCCGGGCGAGCTCCAGCGCGTAGCCGTGCCCCCACGCGGAGGGCCGGAACCGGTAATAGAGGTTGAGCACGTGCTGCCCGTCCACGATGGCGTGCCGCAGCCCGCCGAAGCCCAGCACATGGGAGTCGCCGAGCGGTCGCGCGGCCCAGTAGCCGATGCCGCGTTCGTCCCAGTCGTCGAGCCACAGGCCGAGCATGGCCCGGCTGGACTCGATGTCGGTGACGGGTCCGCTGGGATGGTAGACGCTGGTGCGCGGGTCGGAATGGATCTCGTGTACGGCGTCCAGATCATCAACCGTCACCCGAGACAGGGCCATACGCGCCGTCTGCACCATTTCCATGCTTTCAGGGTATTTCGCCGGGGCAAAGGACGGCACGAGCCCCGGCGACCCCCTACTTCTTGGCCTTCTCTCCGCCGGAGTCGGTGGACAGCGCGGCGACGAAGGCCTCCTGGGGCACCTCGACCCGGCCGACCATCTTCATCCGCTTCTTGCCTTCCTTCTGCTTCTCCAGCAGCTTCCGCTTACGGGAGATGTCACCGCCGTAGCACTTGGCGAGGACGTCCTTACGGATGGCGCGGATGTTCTCGCGGGCGATGACCCTGGCCCCGATGGCGGCCTGGATCGGCACCTCGAACTGCTGCCGCGGGATCAGCTCGCGCAGCTTCTTGGCCATGTCGACGCCATAGGCGTACGCCTTGTCCTTGTGGACGATGGCGCTGAAGGCGTCGACCGCCTCGCCCTGCAGCAGGATGTCGACCTTGACCAGGTCGGCCTCCTGCTCGCCCGCGGGCTCGTAGTCGAGCGAGGCGTAGCCGCGGGTGCGCGACTTGAGCTGGTCGAAGAAGTCGAAGATGATCTCGCCGAGCGGCAGCGTGTAGCGGATCTCGACGCGGTCTTCCGACAGGTAGTCCATGCCGAGGAGCTGGCCGCGCCGCCCCTGGCAGATCTCCATGATCGCGCCGATGAACTCGGCGGGCGCGAGGATCGTGGACTTGGTGACCGGCTCGAAGACCTGCGCGATCTTGCCGCCGGAGGGGAACTCGGACGGGTTGGTGACCGAGAGCTCCTTGCCGTCCTCCATGACCACGCGGTAGATGACGTTGGGCGCGGTGGAGATGAGCGACAGCCCGAACTCGCGCTCCAGCCGCTCGCGCACGATCTCCATGTGCAGCAGCCCGAGGAACCCGACGCGGAAGCCGAACCCGAGCGCCGCCGACGTCTCCGGCTCGTAGACCAGCGCGGCGTCGTTGAGCTGCAGCTTGTCGAGCGCCTCGCGCAGCTCGGGGTATTCGTCGCCGTCGATCGGATAGAGCCCGGAGAACACCATGGGCTTGGGGTGCTCGTAGCCGGCCAGCATCTCCCCGGCGGGCTTGGCGGCCGAGGTGACGGTGTCGCCGACCCGCGACTGGCGGACGTCCTTCACACCGGTGATGAGGTAGCCCACCTCGCCGACGCCGAGCCCGAGCTCGGCGGGCTTGGGCTCGGGCGAGATGACGCCGATCTCGAGCGTCTCGTGGGTGGCGCTGGTCGACATCATGAGGATGCGCTCGCGCTTGCTCAGATGACCGTCGATGACCCGCACGTACGTCACCACGCCGCGGTAGGTGTCGTAGACGGAGTCGAAGATGAGCGCCCGCGCGGCCTCGTCGGCCTGGCCGACGGGCGCGGGCACCGTCTGGACCACGTGGTCGAGCAGCTCGCGTACGCCCTCACCGGTCTTGCCCGACACCTTGAGCACGTCGGAGGGGTCGCACCCGATGAGCCCCGCCAGCTCTTCGGCGAACTTCTCCGGCTGCGCCGCCGGCAGGTCGATCTTGTTGAGGACGGGGATGATGTGCAGGTCGGCGTTCATGGCCAGATAGAGGTTGGCCAGGGTCTGCGCCTCGATGCCCTGGGCGGCGTCGACCAGCAGGATGGCGCCCTCGCACGCCTGCAGCGAGCGCGACACCTCGTAGGTGAAGTCGACGTGGCCGGGCGTGTCGATCATGTTGAGCACGTGGCCGTCCCACGGCAGCCGCACGGCCTGGGACTTGATCGTGATGCCGCGTTCGCGCTCGATGTCCATCCTGTCGAGGTATTGCGCCCGCATGGTGCGGTCGTCGACCACGCCGGTGATCTGCAGCATCCGGTCGGCAAGCGTCGACTTGCCATGGTCGATATGCGCGATGATGCAGAAGTTGCGGATCAACGCGGGGTCGGTCTGGCCAGGCTGAGTGCGCACCGAAGTCCGTTTCGACAGGGTTGAGGTCAGGCAGTCTTCCATGGTGACATGCCCGGGTGATTGCCCGAACCGTCATCCGCCGCGGCCTGCGCCTGATCGCGCTTGCCTTGGCCGTCCTGGTCGCGCTGGCCGGCCTGCTCGCCGCAGCGCTCCGCCTCCAGTTTACCGGTGCGCCGGCGGCCTGGGCGAAGAGCACAGGCAACGACGCCCTCTGGCTCGGCCACGCATGGGTGGACGGCCGCCGTACAGAGCGCGACCTGGAGCAGCTCGCCGTACGGCTGCGCACGACAGGGGTCAAGGACCTGTACGTCCACTCCGGCCCGTTCGAGGCGGACGGTCGATTAAATCCTGCTAAATACCCCAACGCAGGAAATTTCATCCAATGGGTACGAGAACATCTCCCCGGCCTCCGCGTCTCCGCCTGGCTCGGCCAGAAGGTGGACGGCACCCTCGACCTCGACGACCCCCGCTCCCGCACGAACGTCCTGACCAGCGTCGCCGCCATCATGAACCAGGGCTTCGACGGCATCCACTACAACTTCGAGCCCATCGGCGACGGCGACACCGAGTTCCTGGAGCTGCTGGCGCAGACGAGGCGGCACACCCGCCTGCTGTCGACCTCGACCCCGCAGGTGGAGCCCTACTGGGGCCTGCGCCTGGCCGCCAGAGCCGCACTGGGCCACGACAAGTACTGGTCGCAGGGCTACTTCCAGGAGGTCGCCGCCCGGGTCGACCAGGTGGCGGTCATGACGTACGACTCCTTCACGCCTCTCCAGTCCCTGTACGGCGGCCACGTCGCCCGCCAGGCCAGGCTCGCGCTGGACCTGGTGCCGCAGGACAAGACCCTCTACATCGGCGCGCCCGCGTACCACGACCACGGCGTACCCTGGCTGGACGGAGCCGAGAGCGTGGCGATGGCCGCGGAGGGCGCCCGGCTGGCGCTGACCGACCACGGCAGGCGCGAGCGCTTCGGCCTGGCCCTCTATGTCGACTTCGCCGCGACGGAAGAGGACTGGCACGAGTACATGACACGATGGCGTTGATTTGAGCAGCCGCCTCGGTTATTGGTAGCCTGGGCTACTGCGTGTGGCGCGCCCTCTCTCGAGCCCGCGCGCCCCATCCATCACTCAGACTTTCACCGAGGCTTCTTCGTGGCGAACATCAAGTCCCAGATCAAGCGCAACAAGCAGAACGAGAAGGCTCGCCTGCGCAACAAGGCGGTCAAGTCGTCCCTGAAGACGGCCGTCCGCAAGTTCCGCGAGGCCGCCGAGCAGGGTGACGTCGAGCAGGCCGTGGCCCTTCAGCGGGTCGCCGCCCGCCAGCTCGACAAGGCCGCGAGCAAGGGCGTCATCCACAAGAACCAGGCCGCCAACCGCAAGTCCGCGATCGCCAAGCAGGCCGCGGCGCTGGCCGCCAAGTAAGCAGCGACGCCGCGGCAGCGGCCACGGCGCTTCTCGACGCCGCACTCCACATGTCCGGAGTGCGGCGTTCTTGTCGTTTCCGAATGCGTTTTGTCACAGTTTCGATATCACACAGCCGTATCGGGTGAGTCACCGTTGCAGAGATCACCTTGCCCGTCACCTGCGCCATCCCCGAGGGTGCACTAAACACGACTAAGGGGGATGCATGCGGGGGCCGTTGGTCGTCAAAAGGGCGCTCAGCGAGCCGCTGCTTCTCCTGGCCGCGTTCGGGTCGATCCTGCTCGCCACCACCACGCTGGTGGCGCTCACCATGTACGCCTCCTCCATCGCCGACGCGGGCGTCCGCAGGACGATGGAGACGGCCTCCTACGAGCAGATCGCCGCCACGGTCAGCGCCCCCGTCACGGCCAAGACGTTCCCCGAGTTCGACAAGGCCGTGCGCGCGGAGCTGACCGGCGCCTACACCCGCCCGCCCGAGCTGAGCACCAGCTTCCGCTCCGACTCCTACACCATGCCGGGCCAGGAGGACAGGCAGCGGCCCGAGCTGCTGCGCTTCGGCGGCTACGACGGGCTCGACCGGCAGGCGCGGCTGGTCAGCGGCGCCTGGCCGCAGCCGGGCGACGACCCGGTGCAGGCGGTCATCTCGCTGTCGGCGGCCTCGGAGACCGGGTTCAAGGTCGGGCAGGAGTTCAGCACGCGCGGCCGGCTCGACAGCCGTCCCGTGCGGGTGCGCGTGGTCGGCGTGTTCCAGCTCGACGACCCGTTCGGGGCGCGCTGGGCGGGCGAGCAGCTGCTCAGCCGGGGCGTCGAGCGCGGCGACTTCACCACGTACGGGCCGCTGATGGTGCCCCGTGAGACGTTCATCGCCCGCTTCGCCACCAGCGTGAACGCCACCTGGACCGCCGTCCCCGACCTGCGCGCGCTCACCCCCGAGCAGCTGCGCCCGATGGCCGGCGCGGTCGCCGGCCTGGAGCAGCGGCTGAAGGCGGCCGGCTGCGGCAGCTGCGTGGCCGCGAGCCACCTGCCCGAGATCCTCACCCAGCTCGACACCGCCTCGCTGGTGGCCCGCTCCACCATGCTGATCCCGGTGCTGCAGCTGCTGTTGCTGGCCGCCTACGCGCTGATGCTGACCGCGCGGCTGCTGGCCGACCACCGCCGCATGGAGGTGGCGCTGCTGCGCTCGCGCGGCGCGGGAACCGTGCGGCTGGCGGTGCTGGCGGGCGGTGAGGCGCTGCTGGTGGCCTTGCCGTGCGCGGTCATCGCGCCGTTCCTCGGCCCGCCGCTGCTGGCCGCGATCAACCGGCTGCCGTGGATCGAGGCCGCCGGGGTGCGGCTGTCGCCGTCGGCCGACCTGGGAACGTTCCTGGTGTCGTTCGGGGTGGCGCTGGCCGCGGCCGTGCTGCTGATGGCGCCGGCGCTGGCCGGGGCGCGGCGGACGTACGTGGAGGAGCAGGCGGCGCGCGGGCGCGGCGGCGGGCGCGGCCTCATCGAACGGGCGGGCGCCGACCTCGCGCTGCTGGTCGTGGCCGGGCTCGCGATCTGGCAGCTGCAACGCTACGGCGCGCCCGTGACCACGACGGCGGCCGGCGGCCTGGGCATCGACCCGCTGATCATCTCCGGGCCGGCGCTGGCCCTGCTCACCGGCGGCATGCTGGGGCTGCGGCTGGTGCCGCGGGTGTCCAAGCTGGCCGAGAAGATCACTTCCAGGCGGCCCGCGCTCGCCCCCGCGCTCGGCGCGTGGCAGGTGAGCAGGCGCCCGCTCAAGTACGCCGGGCCCGCGCTGCTGCTCACGATGGCCATCGCGATCGGCATCGTGTCGCTGGCGACCGCCGCGACCTGGCGCACGTCCCAGCTCGACCAGGCCCGCCACCAGGCCGGGGCCGACCTGCGGCTGTCAGGGCCGCCGGACGGCACCGAGCTGGGGGCGCTCGGGCGCGGCACCGCGTTCACCACGCTGCCCGGCATCGGCGCCGCGTCGCCCGGCTTCCGCGGGCAGGTGGACGTCGGCGGCGAGAACGCGATGCTGGTCACGCTCGACGCGAGCAAGCTGGGCGAGCTGTTCCACCTGCGCCCCGACCTGTCGGAGCAGCCGGTGAGCGAGCTGTCGCGCACGCTGCTCGGCAGCCGTACGGACCGGCTCGAGCTGCCGGGGAAGCCCGCCAAGCTCACCGTGCACGCCGAGGCGAGCGACGAGGTGGCGGCGCGGCTGGTGCTCACCGACGCGCTCGGCGTCTGGCGGGACGTGCCGCTCGGCGTGCTCAAGGCGGGCACCAGCCAGGTCGAGGTGGACCTGCGGACGCTGGCCGGGCGGAAGGGGCGGATCACCTACCCGGTGTCGCTGCTCGGCGTGATCGCCGGGGCGCCCTCGGGCAGCGCGACGCTCAAGGTGACCGGGCTGAGCGCCGACGGGCAGCAGGTGGCCGCGCCGCCGCTGACGATGGAGGCCGAGCTCAGCAGCGCCGCGACGTTCGTCAAAGGAGCGCAGCCGGGGCCGATGCCGGTGGTGCTGACCGCCGACCTGGCCGCCGCGCTCAAGCTCTCCCCGGGGCAGTCGGGGCGGGTCAGCATCGACCGCCGGGTGCTGCCGGTGAAGGTCGCGGGCGTCGTCGAGAGCATGCCGACCACCACGGCCGGGCAGCAGGCCGTACTCGCCGACTGGGAGACGATGCAGGCGTACGAGCTGGCCATGGCCCAGCCACCGAGGCCCGCCACCGAATGGTGGCTGGGCACCGACGACCCAGGCGCCGCCACGGCCGCGCTCAAGAGCCACCCCGAATGGGACGTCACCGTGCTCGACCAGCGTGCACTCGCCGCCACCCTCCAGGACGACCCGTTGGCCAGCGGGCTCCAGGGGGCGCTCATGCTGGGCTTCCTCGCGGCGCTGGTGTTCGCGGCGCTCGGCTTCCTGGTGAACGCGGCCGTCGCGGCGCGTGAGCGGCTGGCCGAGTTCGCGATCCTGCGGGCGCTCGGAGTGAGCCCGCGGCAGGTGTTCGGGATGCTGGCCATGGAGCAGGCGTTCGTCGTGGGGCTGTCGCTGCTGGCCGGCACCGGGCTCGCGTTCGTCGTGGGCGAGCTGGTCGTGCCGCACATCGTGCTCACCGGGCAGGCCGCGGCCGTCACGCCCGGCGTGCTGCTCGACATCCCCTGGGCGGCGACCGCCCTCATGCTGGTGCTGGTGACGGCGGTGCTGTTCGCGATCCTCGCCGGGCTGGCACGCACCGTACGCGGCCAGGGCCTCAGCCTACGGGAGGAACAGTGAGGACGTGGCTGCTCGCCCGGGTGCACCTGGGCCCGCTGGCCGTGCTCTTCGCGCTGACGTTGAGCGCCTGCCTGCTGGTCGCCGGGCTGCCACGGGCCACGCAATCGGCCTACGACCAGGCGCTGCACCGCGCGCTGACCGGCGCGCCCGGCGTGCAGACCGACCTGACGGTCACCGTCGGGTCCTGGTCACCGGCGCTCGACCTGCGCGAACGCGCCCAGTTCGACACCCGCGACCGCCTCTGGCACAAGATCCTGCCCGCCGGGCTGCGTCCCCTGGTGACCGGGCCGGGCCACATGAGCGCCAAGACCACGCTCACCCCCATCGCGGGCACCGGCGGCTCGTCCTACCTCAACGTGGGCTGGCTGTCCGACGCCGGCCAGCGCGTCGAATGGGTGCGCGGCCGCGCACCCGGCACGCCCTCGACCATGCGGTACGAGGGCAAGACGATCCCCGTGTTCGAGGCCGGGATCGTCGACGAGGCCGAGCGGGAGATGGGCCTCGGCATCGGCAAGACCACGGTGATCGGCGAGCACGACCACGCCGCCGTCAAGATCGTCGGTGTCTTCCGCGCCAAGCAGCCCGACGACCGCTACTGGTCGCACCACAACGACCTCCTGCACGTGCTGAAGCAGCAGCCGCCGGGCAGCCTCGACTTCGAGAAGCACGCCACCGCCCTGCTGTCCGACGCCGGGCTGGCCGTCCTGAGCGGCGAGGGACGCAACCTCGCCTACCGGTGGACGCTGCCGCTCGACCCCCGAGAGGCGACCGCGCTGGCCGTGCCGGGGCTGCTGAACGACGTCGCCGAGTTCGGCCGGGTCGTGGACGTCCAGTCGAACGGGCCCGTCAGCCCGTACCGGCTGGAGACCGGGCTGCCCAACCTGCTCACCGGGTTCCAGGCGGAGCTGTCCACCGCGCAGACCGTGATGTCCCTCGTGCTCGGCGGGCTGCTGGCGGTCGCGCTCGGCGTGATCGTGCTGGCCCTGCAACTGCTGGCCGACCGGCTCGACCACACGTTGTCGCTGGCCAGGGCCCGTGGCGGGTCGCTGGGGCAGGTGGCCCGCACGGCGGCCGGGCTGACCGCCGTCGCCGTCGTGCCGGGGGCCGTCGCGGGGTACGCGCTGTCGTACCTGGTGCCGGGGCCCGTGCTGCCGATCGTGCACGCCGGGCCGGTGTTCGTGGTGCCGGTGGCCGTCGGCTTCGCCGCCGCCCGGCTCGCGCTGGCCCACCGCACCCCCTTGCACGAGCGGCGCGAGGACGTCGCCACCGCGCGGCCGTCCGCCCGGCGGATCACGCTGGAGGTGCTCATCGTCGTGCTGGCCGTGGCGGGGGCGTACCTGCTGCGGGCCAGGGGGCTGAGCGCGTCGGCGGGGCAGGATCCGTTCCTGCTGGTGGTGCCGGTCGCGCTGACCGTGGCGGCGGCGCTGGTCACGTTGCGCTGCTATCCGTACCCGCTGCGGCTGATCGTCCGGCTGGCCGCGCGCGGGCGGGCCGCGGTGCCGTTCCTGGGGCTGACCAGGGCGGCGCGGGCGCGGGCCGCCGCCGTCCTGCCGGTGCTGATCCTGCTGCCCGCGCTGGCCGTGTCGGTCTTCGCCGCCGTCGTCACCGACGGCATCGCCGGCACCCAGCGGCTGGCGTCCTGGCAGCAGACCGGCGCGCCGATCAAGATGACGTCCGAGATCGAGATCCCGGCCGGGACGATCGACAAGATCCGCGCGGTGCCCGGCGTCGAGCAGGTCGTGCTCGCCCAGCGGGGCCAGGTCCAGGTCGGGTACGGCGCCGAGCGGGCCGAGGCACTCGCCGTGGACATCGCGCAATGGCGGTCGATCCTGGCCGACGCGCCCGTGAGCGTGCCGCCGCTGTCGGAAGGCGTGCTGGTCTCCCCCGAGCTGCGCGGGCGCGGCACGCTCGACCTCGGCTGGCAGTCCCGGCTCAAGCTGCCCGCCCGCGGCGTCGTCGAGTCGGTGCCCGGCTTCTTCACCAAGGGCAAGTTCCTCATCGTGCCCATCGGCGTCCAGCTTCGCCCCGCCGTGAACACGCTGCTCATCAAGGGCGACGCGGACGTGGCCGAGCTGGCCGCGCTCGCGCCGTCGGCCACCGTCACCTCCCAGGAGGGCGTGCTGGCCGCCATCCAGGGCGACCCGCTGACCAGCACCGTACGCACGACGCTGGCCATCGTGACCGCCGCGCTGGCCGGTTACGCGCTGCTCGCCGTCGTCCTGACGCTCATCGTCGGCGCGGCCGACCGCGCCAGGGCGGTCTCCTTCCTGCGTACGCTCGGCCTGTCCGACCGGCAGGCGCAGCGGCTCACCGTCCTGGAGATCATGCCCGTGATCATCGTCACCGCGCTGGCCGGTCTGTGCCTCGGCCTGGCGCTGCCCGCCGCGCTCGGGCCCGGCGTCGACCTGTCGTCCTACGCCGGTGACCTGCCCGTCGGCGACTACTCACCCGACCCCGTCCTGCCCAGCGCGCTGGCCGCCGGGCTCGCCGTCGTCGCCGTGCTCGGCGCGTACGTCCACACCGCCATCAGCCGCCGCCGCAGTCTCGGCGCCGTCCTTCGAGTGGGGGACCTCACATGAACCCGACACTGTCCGAGCTGGAAGCCAAGGCCACGAAGGAGAAGGCCGCGTTCGGCGGGGACGCGCACATCGTGTGCGACAACCTCGTCCGCATCTACAAGACCGAGGGCGTCGAGGTCGTCGCGCTGCAGGGGCTCGACCTCGTCATCGACGAGGGCGAGCTGGTCGCCATCGTCGGCGCCTCGGGGTCCGGCAAGTCCACGCTGCTCAACGTGCTGTCCGGGCTCGACGTGCCGACCGCGGGCGTGGCCAGGGTGGCCGGCATGGACCTGCTGTCGATGACCGCGCGCGACCGGCTGCGGTACCGGCGGTCCGTCGTGGGCTTCATCTGGCAGCAGACCGCGCGGAACCTGCTGCCGTACCTGACCGCCAAGGAGAACGTCGAGCTGCCGATGAAGCTGGCCGGCAAGCTCCGCCGCGAGCGCGCCGGCGAGCTGCTCGACCTGCTCGGCGTCGCCTCCTGCGCCGACCGCAGGCCGCCCGAGATGTCCGGCGGGCAGCAGCAGCGCGTCGCCATCGCCGTCGCCCTGGCCAACTCGCCGCAGCTCATCCTCGCCGACGAGCCCACGGGCGAGCTGGACAGCGAGACGTCCGAGCAGGTCTTCGAGTCGCTGCGCACCGCCAACAGGGAGCTGGGCGTGACCGTCGTCATCGTCACCCACGATCCGCTGGTGGCCGAGCAGGTGGACCGCACGGTAGGCATCCGCGACGGGCGCACGAGCAGCGAGACTGTACGCCGCGAAGGGGCGGAAGGGCAGATCATCGCCGAGGAGTACGCCGTACTCGACCGCGTCGGCCGCCTCCAGCTCCCGCGCGACTTCATGAACGCCCTGGAGATGGAACGGCGCGTGCGCCTCGAACTCGAATCCGACCACATCGGCGTGTGGCCCGCCCGAGAGGAGCCTTCCGAATGAGTCAGTCGCCCCTGGTCGAGGTCGAAGGGCTGCGCAAGGTCTACCGCACCGGGCCCAAGGAGGTCGTGGCGCTGCGGGACGTGTCGTTCTCCGTCTTCCCCGGCGAGCTCGTCGCGCTGCGCGGGCGGTCGGGCTCCGGCAAGACCACGCTGCTCAACCAGATCGGCGGCCTGGACAAACCGGACGCCGGCCGGGTGGTCGTGGACGGGCGTGAGATCACCGCCATGTCCGAGGACGAGCTGCTCGCCGTACGGCGCGACGTCGTCGGGTTCGTGTTCCAGTCGTTCGGGCTGATCCCCGTCCTGTCGGCGGCCGAGAACGTGGGCGTGCCGATGCGGCTGATGCGCGCGCCGGCGGCCGAGCGCGAGGCCAGGGTCCGCATGCTGCTCGCGCTCGTCGGGCTCGAGCAGCACGTCAACCAGCGGCCGTACGAGCTGTCCGGCGGGCAGCGGCAGCGCGTCGCCATCGCCCGCGCCCTGGCCAACCGGCCCCGGCTGCTCGTGGCCGACGAGCCGACCGGGCAGCTCGACTCGCAGACCGGGCGGCAGATCATGGAGCTGCTGCGGGCGCTCGTCCGCAGCGAGGGGGTCACGGCCCTGGTCGCGACCCATGACCCGAGCTTGATGACGGTGGCGGACCGGGTGCTGGAGATCAGCGACGGCGTCGTCCACGAGGCCGCCCTGACGTGAGGACGGACGGGTGCACGGACTTCACCCGCGCCGGCCGCGTCCTGGCGCCCAGGCGATGGCGATGAGGTTGGCGGCGGCGACCAGCACGCCGCCCACGACCGCCGGCGCGGCGATCCCGGCCACCCCGGCCAGCGGCGCGGCCACCGCCAGCCCGAACGGCCGCGACGCGAACGAGATCAGCTGATCGAACGACCGCACCCGCCCCAGCGCACTCTCCGGGACCTCATCGGCCACCACCGTCTCCCACAACGGGCTGAGCAGCCCCAGCCCGAACAGCGCCACACCGTAGGCCCCTGCCATGACCGGCAGCGGCGCCCCTGCTGCCAGCGCCGTCATCGGGAACACGTAACAGGCGGCCCCGATCTGAACGACGACCAGGGGCCGCCGGACCGGCAGCCGAGGTGCAAGGAACACGCCCAGCACCATTCCGACGGTGCCGCACTGCACGATGAGCGCCCAGCTCGCCTCACCGCCCAGATCCCGTACGGCGACGACCGGCCCCAGCGCCAGGAACAGCCCGGCCATGAAGTGCCACACGCCGTGCCCGACCACGCACGCCACGAACCAGGGCCGCCTGCTGATCTCCCGCCACCCCTCGACCAGCTCCCGCCCGAACGCAGGCCCCCGCGCCACCAGCTCCCGCCTGACCGGGAGCGGCCGGCGAACACCGCCAGACCCCAGCCCCAGGACCGGCGCCCGAACACCAGACCCCACCGCCGGGACCGGCGCCCGGACACCACCAGATCCCACCGCCGGGACCGGCGCCCGGACACCACCGAGCGTCAATGCCGAGCACGCGAACACCGCAGCCGTGACCCCCGCGGCCCACCCAGGCCCGGCGACCACCGTGATCGTCCCGGCGATCGCCGGCGCCGCCACCGCCGACAGGCTCGTCACCACCCCGATCCGCGCGTTCACCCGCAACCGATCCGGCCCGGGCACCACCGCCACCACGAGCCGCGGCACCGCAGGACTCCCGAACGCGATCGCCACCCCCGCCACCGCCGACAACAGGACCAGATCGGCCACCCGATAGACGCCGAGCAGCAGTTCCCCGGCGATGACCGCCTGCGACAGGCACCGGGTCAGGTCGGCGAGAAGCACCACCCGCGCGGGCCTGACCCGATCGGCCAGCACCCCGCCCACCGGCAGCAACACCAGCAACGGAACCAGCTCGGCCGCCAGCACCAGACCGAGCTCTCCCTCACCGCCCCCGGCCCGCAACACCGCCAGCGTCAAAGTGGTCGGAATGAGCGCCGTGCCCAGCGCGGACAGGCACCGCCCGATGAGAAGCCGCATCACCATGCCGGTGACAATATTTCGTTAGCGAACATTACGTCAACGAATTAATCACTGCCCTATGCTCCCAGGCATGGAGGACTCGGTCGATCGTCACCTGGCCCGCTGGCGCGGCAAGGCCCCCTTCGACGAACGGGTGGAGGCGATCGTGACCCGCCTGCAGTTCCTGGTGAAACACATCGTCCACACCAAGGAGGCGGCCCTGTCGGAGGTGGGCATGCAGGACTTCGAGTTCGAGACCCTGCACCGCCTCGTCGCCCGCGGGGGCGTGGCGACGCCGTCGGAGCTGGCCGCCGACCTCCTCCTGTCGCCGGCGGGCATGACGGGCCGCCTCGACACGCTGGAACGCTCAGCGCTCGTACGCCGGGTCCGCAGCACCGAGGACCGCCGCCGGGTGGACGTGGAGCTCACCTCGAAGGGTCACGACCTGTGGATGGAGGCCATGACCATCCGCGCCGAGGTCGAAGCCTCCATGATCAAGGCACTGTCCCCCGAGGACCAGGCCCACCTGGACGGCCTTCTCAAGAAGCTGCTCCACAACGCCGAAACCACCCGCTAGCCCGTACTCGAGCGATTCCGGAGGGCCGCACTCACCGTCCGGTGCGGCTCGCCACGATCACCTGCACCGCGTGCTCCAGGGCGTAAGCCGGATCCGCTCCCCCACCCTTGACCTGCTCATCGGCATGAGCCACCGCCTGGATCGCCCGCGACAACCCCTCAGGCCCCCACCCGTTGAGCTGCCGCTTCACCCGGTCGACCTTCCACGGCGGCATGCCCACATGACTGGTCAACTGCCCGCCCCGCAGGTTACGAGGCGCGCTGCCGACCTTGGCCAGCGAGCGCAACCCACCGGCCAGCGCACTGACCAGCAGCACGGGAGCGACACCGGTGCCGAGCGCCCACCTCAACTGCTCCAGCGCCTCCGCCAGCCGCCCCTCCACAGCCGAGTCGGCGACGTTGAACCCGGTCACCTCCGCCCGCCCCTTGTGATAGCGAGCCACCGACGCCGCACTGATCGTCTTGTCCTCGGTGTCGAACATCAACTGCGAACAGGCCGCCGCCAGCTCCCGCAGATCGTTCCCCACCGCGTCCAGCAGAGCCTGAGCCGCATCGCCCGAGATGTTCCGCCCGGCCCGCTTGAACTCCCCCTTGATGAACTCCATCCGTTCACCGGCCTTGGTGACCTTGCTGACCGTGACCACCTTGGCCCCGGCCTTCTTCACCCCATCGACCAGCGCCTTGCCCTTCACCCCACCCGGGTGGGCGAGCACCATCACGGTGTCCTCGGACGGCCGCTTCGCGTACGCCACGATCTCGGCGATGACGTCCTTGCCGAGATCCTGCGCCCCCCGGATCACCACGACGGACCGATCCCCGAACAACGAAGGGGACGTCAGCTGCGTCAACTCACCCGTCGTGACCTTGCTCCCGACGAGGTCATGCACGTCGACCCCGGGATCGACACTCCTGGCCGCCGCGACGACCCCACTGACCGCCCGCTCGGCCAGCAACTCCTCGTCGCCGACGACCAAGGTCACAGGTGCTGGATCGGTTCCCGCCATGTCAGGCAGCATGCCACGCCCCGCCGACAACTGGGTACTCGTAACCCACCGCTGAACACCGTCATACGCAGAGGCGCAACCAACTCCGCGAACGGCCGCCCAGCGCATCCGGTTACGACCCAGGGATCGGCCGAAGAACGCCAAGGCGGACGACATGCCCGAGAACGGACCGCCACGGGCCCAACCACGTGCTGCGCGGGACCGACCACGTGCGGGGCCGGACCCACCACGTGCAGGACGAGACCCCACCACGCGCAGGACGAGACCCCACCACGCGCAGGACGAGACCCCACCACGCGCAGGACGAGGACCCACCACGCGCGGGACGAGACCCACCGCATGCCGGACGGGACCGACCACATGAGGGACGGGACCGGAACAGCTCGGGCGGTTCGGGAAGCTAGGGGCCACGGGGAACCACTGCCAGGCCGCCGCCTTCTCGCTCCACCACCGCGAGGTCCCCCGACCGGTCCGTACGGTGGACCGTGAGGCCGAGCCGTCGCAGGAGACCCAGCGTGGACGTCGCCGGGTGACCGTAGTCGTTGCCGGCTCCGACGCTGATCAACGCGGCCCGCGCCCCCAGCGACGCCAGGAACTCGGGAGACTGCCTGTTGGACCCGTGGTGCGGCGTCTTGAGGATGTCGGCCCGTACGATCAACCGCCGCGCCAGCTCGTCCTGAGCCTCGGTCTCCAGATCACCGCCGAGCAGCATCGACCCGGACCGCCACTGCACGTGCATCACCACGCTCGAGTTGTTGATCGCGCTGCCCTCACCCTGCCCGTGCAGCTCACCCGCGGCCGGGTCGGGCGCGAGGACGGTCAGCTCCGACGGCCCGAACCGCCATCGGGTGCCCGGCGGCACGGTCCACTCGGGTATGCCGTGTCGCCGCAGCATGCCGGTGATGCGTCCCCCGGACCGCGCACCCGTACGCTGCGGGCTGACGACGACGGCCCCGACGCGACGGTTCCTGAGGACGCCCGGCAGCCCGTCCACGTGGTCGGCATGGGGATGCGTGAGAACGAGCAGCGGCACGTCCGAGACCCCGAGTCTCCGCAGGCACCGATCCATGACCACCGGATCCGGCCCCGTGTCCACGACCACGCCCCGGCCCGGACCGGCTGAGATGACCAGGCCATCGCCCTGCCCCACATCACACATGACCATCACCCACCCCTTGGGCGGCCACGACCCGGCGATGGGCCGGAGCACCAGCACCGCCACCAGGGCCGCCCCGGCCACCGTCAGCGCCACCGCACGCCAGGCCCGGCGTCTCATCACCGGAACCACCACGGCCACCGCGAGCACCAGCAAGCCGAGCCCGGCGAGCCCGGCAGGCCACGGCACGGTCGCGAACGGCACGGTCACCGCCCACCGGGACACCGTGATGATCCACCCGACCGCGTATCCGGCGGGAATCGCCAGCATCCGCGCCCCATCAAGCCAGAGCGGCGCGATCAACGCGGCACCGAACCCGAGCAGAGTCGCGGGCGCCACCGCCGGCGCGACGAGCAGGTTGGCGACCACCGCGACGGGTGTCAGCTGCCCGGCCATCAACACCAGGACAGGCGTCACCGCAAGCTGCGCCGCCGCAGGCACCGCCACCGCCTCCGCCACCCACCGCGGCCAGCGCACCACGCGCCGCCGTCCGCTCCCCGGCGACGCGTCAGGATCCGGTTGAGAGGCCGGACGTGCCTCCCCCACAACAGAGGAACCCGGCCCGGAAGGACCTGAGCCGACAACAGAGGCCCCCTCTCCGCTCTCCGGAACACGGGCAAGACCGGCAACGCCCCCCCTTCCACGCATCGCGTGGGGGGCTGCGCCGGTAGGTGAGGGGTCTGTCTCTGCGCTGTTCCCGGCCATCAGCTTGTCTCGCCAGCGTGGGGCGAGGAGGAGGATGCCGACGGTGGCCGTTACGGAGAGGGCGAAGCCGTATGAGCGGGCGAGTTCGGGCACGAACAGCATCAGGAACAGGACCGTCGCCGACAGGGCCGCGACGCCGTCCTTGGAGCGGCCCGTGCCCATCGCGATCGCGGCTGCCAGGCCCATGAGGAGGGCTCGCAGGACGCTCGGCGAAGGCCGTGCGACCACGGTGAACGCCAGCATCGCGACGGCGGCGAAGCCCGCCCGCAGGGGGAGGGAGAGGCCGACGAGCCGGGAGAGCGCGAGTGCCGCGCCTGCCACTATGGCGAGGTTGGCCCCTGACACTGCGTTCAGATGGCTGAGGCCGGCTTCCCTGAAGTCGGCTGTCACCTGCGGGTCCATGCGGGAGACGTCGCCCACGACCAGGCCGGGCAGGAGGCCGCGCTGGTCGGGAGGCAGTACGTCGGCCGCTGATCTCAGGCCCGACCTGATGGCGCCCGCCGCCGTCTGCAGGGTGGACGGGGGTGTCAGGAGGCGGGGCGTCCCACGGACGAGCAGGATCGCCGCCACGGATGTGCCCGGTGTCGGCTCGGCCAGGCGGCCGGTGACCTCGACCTCCTGGGTGGGCAGCAAGGTACGCCATGCCGGGCCCGTCGCGAAGACCGTGATGGGGACGTCCACTGCTTGCCGTGCCGTGGAGGTCTGGAGGACCTTGAGGGTCGCCGGGATCACGTAGCTTTCCTGCTGAGAGCGGCCGGTTCCGTTCGGTCTGCGTCTCGGGTCGTCGGTGAGGGCGATCTGGGCGGTGATGAAGGAGTTCTGTTCGGCTAATTCGGCGGTCGGGCCGGTGGTGAGGGCGTGGACGCGGAGAGCCACGGAGGCGGCCGTCGCCGCCGTGCCGATGAGGGTGGCGAGGATGATGTTCCGCCATCCCGGACTGATCCGGCGGGCAGGCTCCGTGCGGGTGCGGCCTTTCGGGGGTTGTCGGGTACGCCAGGCCATTACGGCGGCGACGGTCGCGACACCGGCGGCGGTGCTCAAACCGATGAGCGCGGTGCAGCCGAGCAAGGTCAGTGCGGTGGCCCAGGCAGCCAGAGCCGGAAGAGCCAGCGGCCATGCAGGCTCAGGCTTGGCAACGGAAGGCTCTTTCGGGACAGCCGGGCGCCGCTTCTGGCGGTCAGGACCGGGACCGGAGCCGCGGGCGACGGCGGCAGGAGCGCGCTTGAGGCCACGGGCAGCCGCGGATCGGCCGCCGAGCCCAGTGCCGAGCCCAGTGCCGAGCCCAGTGCCGAGGGGGTCGGGGGTGGGGTCGGGGGCGGGCATGTCAGACGCGGACCTTTGGTTTGATTTCCTCGAACTTTCTCGGGCCGATGCCTGAGACGTCCCGGAGTTGGTCGATCGTGGTGAAGCCGCCACGGCTGGTACGGAACTCCACGATGCGGGCGGCTAGGACCTCTCCTACGCCTGGGAGTTGTTCCAGTTGGTCGGGGGTGGCGGAGTTGAGGTCCAGGATGGCGGTGGCGGGGTCGGTCATCGGGGAGCCCGGTGCTGCGTGGCCTGGTGGGGCGCCCACGACTATCTGCTCGCCGTCGATCAGGCGTCTGGCGAGGTTGAGTTGTCCTGTGGAAGCGCCCTTGGACACGCCGCCGGCCGCCGACACGGCGTCCGCCACCCTTGAGCCTGCGGGGAGCAGGTAGATGCCCGGCTTGCGGATCTTGCCGGCGACGTGGACGGTCACCTTGGCGGCGGTGGTCGAAGGGGTGATCGGAGTCAGCGGGGTGATGGGGGCCGGCGGAGGCAGGGGTTGGGGCGTCGGCTGTGAGCGCCAGACAAGGAAGGCCGCCACCGCCGTGGCGAGCACCCCGATGGCGAGCAGGACGCGTAGACCTGGCTTCCCAGGGTCGAGAGTGGGGCTCTGCGCGGCCAGGAGCTTGCGTAGGGACTGGAGGGAGGCTGTCGCGGGGTTGGGGGTGGGGGCGGCCTTCGGGGCAGGGTGATCGGGCGCTGAGGGCCGAGGCGGTTGCGTGTCGGGGCCAAGCGGGGTCGCGACGTCCGTTGAGCGGCTGAGGTACGCGGACGCGGCGAGACCCGGCGAATGCTCCAAGGGCTCCGGCATCGGCAAGCCCGCTGAGTGTGTGAGGTACGCGGGCGTCAGGTGCAGCGGTGTCCCGAGGTCGGTTGACGGGTCGAGGTGCGGTGGCGCGGCGAAGTGCGCCTCTGGGTCTGGAAGTGAGGCATGGTGCAGCCACTCGGCGAGATCTGGTGGCGAGGCAGGGTGGAGTGGCGCTGCGGGGTCGTGAGGCGTGCCGGGGTGTGGCGGTGGCGGAAGGGCCGGTGCGGAACCGCCTCCCTGACCTCCGGGAGCGCGCTGCGGGACGCCGGGCGGCGGTGGTTCGAAGGGGAGGCCGGGAAGCCGGGCGGGTGCGGCGTTGTGAGGTTCGCTGGTAGCTGGGGTGATGGTTTTCGGCGGCCTATGGGCGGTGGTGGATCCTGGGGTGTCTTGGTAGGGCGGTTTGTAGGCGGGACCGATGCCGGTGGCCCAGGTCGGCCTGGTGAGGCGGCGGCGGGCGCGGCGGGCAGGCGCGATGATCGACCGTAGCCGGGACTCGGCTATGGCGCGTTCTGCCGTCAGATCGGGGGTTCGCACGGCAGCGAAGGTACGGCGAGGCGGTGGGCGGGGAAGGGCCGAGCCGCGTTCTGGGGATACTGGCCGGAACCTGTGCCGAGGGTGTGGACAAGCAGCGGCCCTGGTCGCTCATGTCTCCTTCGCGGAGGACGTACCTGCCGCTACGTGTCGCGGGGCGTGACGGTTACGCCGAGCATCCCCGGGCCGACGTGTACGCCGATCACCGCGCCCACCTCCACCACCCGCAACTCCCCCAGCCCGGGCACCCGCTTCGAGAGGCGTTCGGCGAGGCCATCGGCTCGTTTCCGGGCTCCCAGGTGCTGCACCGCCACGTCCACGGGATCGGTTCCCGCCGCCTCCACGGCCAGGTCCTCCAGGCGGGCGATGGCGCGGGAGGCCGTACGGACCTTCTCCAGGAGGGAGATGCGGCCCTCTGTGATGTGCAGCAGCGGTTTGATCATGAGGGCGGAGCCGACGAGGGAGGCCGCCGTGCCGATGCGGCCGCTGCGGCGGAGGTATTCGAGGTTGTCCACGTAGAAGAACGATCGGGTGCCACAGATGCAGCGGTTGGCGGCCGAGACCACCTCTTCCATGGGGGCGCCGTTCGTGGCGGCTCGGGCGGCGGCCAGTACGGGGTAGCCGAGGCCCATGGCGATCGAGCGGCTGTCGATCACGGCCACCGGTACGGCTGCTTCCCTGGCGGCGGCGCGGGCGGACTCGATCGTGCCGGACATTTCGCCGGAAAGATGGATTGAGACGATCGCCGATGCTCCGGCTGCGGCGAGGTCGGAGTAGCAGGAGGCGAAGCTGGCCGGTGAGGGGCGGGAGGTGGTGGCCGAGGTGAGGTCGCCGGTGAAGGAGCCCTCGTCGAAGGCACCTGAGGAGTCAGGCTGGGCGGCCGGCGCCCCGGAAGAGGACATGGGTGGTGCATCGGAAGCGGCGGCCGATGCGCCGGAAGCGCCCCTGGGGTTCACCTGTACGGGAACCACGGACACCCCGGGGACGGAACCGAGATAAGCGGTCGAATCGGTGACAACAGCGACCAAGGGCGGCATACACCGAGATTAACTACTGAACGGGCGTTCCACCCCGCCACACCCGGCGCGGCTTGAGACCGAAGGACCAGGCGAAGGCGCCCTCGTGGTCGGCGTCCCACTGGACGATGTCGGCCAGCCGCCCAGGCGCCAGCACGCCGCGGTCGGGAGCGCCCAGGACCGTGGCGCCGCCGAGGGTGGCCGCGCGCAGGGCGTCGTTGACGCTCATCCCGAACGCCGAGACCGCCATCGCGATCACCAGCGACATCGAGGTGATGCCGCAGTAGCCGGGGTTGTGGTCGCTGCCCAGGGCGATCTGCACGCCGTTCTTGATCATCTGGCGGACCGGCGGCAGGTGGCCGCGCTGCAGCGCCGTGGCCGGGCAGACGACGGCGGGGACGCCGTAGCGCGACATGATCGCGATGTCCTCGTCGGACATGTGGTGCAGGCCGTCGGCGGAGGCGCAGCCGAGCTCGGCGGCGAGCTGGACGGCGCCGCGGCGGCTGTAGATGCCGGCGTGGATGCGGGGCAGCAGCCCGACATTACGGCCGGAGGCGAGCACCCAGCGGGACTCCTCGGTCGTGAAGTAGCCCTCGTCGCAGTAGACGTCGACGCTGTCGGCGCCGGCCGCCGCCGCGTCGGCGCACCACGCGCCCACGGCCTCGACGTATTCGCGCTGCCTGCCGAAGTATTCGGGCGGCACCACGTGCGCCGCCAGGAACGTGACGTGCACCCGCGGCATCATCGGCTCCTTCTCCAGCTCGCGCAGGAGCCGCACGTCGGCCAGCTCGCCGTCGCGGGTGAGGTGGTAGCCGGTCTTGGCCTCGACCGTGGTGGTGCCGCTGAGCAGCCAGCCGCGCAGGCGCTCGCGTACGCCGTTGCACAAGGTCCACGGGTCGGTGCCGCGGGTGACGGTGACGGTGGATCCCACGCCGCCGCCGGCCGCGGTGATCGAGGCGGACGTGGAGCCACCCGTGCGGATCGCCAGCTCGGCGTAGCGGTTGCCGGCGTAGACGGGGTGCGTGTGTGCGTCGATCAGCCCGGGCGTGACGAGAGCGCCGCCCAGGTTTTCGACGTGATCGACGTCGACGATGTCATCGACGACGCCCGGCACGCTCTGCGGCAGGTCCGGCGCACGGCCGACCCACGCGATGCGGTCGTTGTGCACCAGGATGGCGGCGTTGCTGAGAACCTCGTTGCCGGTCCAGAGACGGCCGATGTTGGTCAGCAGTCGAACGGTCACCGCATCACCACCCCGCACGACCCCTCGTACGGGTGCAGAGCACAGCGCACGGCCGGCGCCGCGCCCACTGAGTCCGCTCCGGGTCCGGACGACATGGGGGGTCTCCTGCTCTCATCCGCATCGAGTAGTGCGGTGACCGTATCGCCGGACGCATGATCCAGCGATTTCAGTTCAGTTACGTTATTTCACATGTCGGGCTGCTGTACAGGGTTATTCGGAAGAAAGACCATTCATCCCAACCGTCACGCAGCCCCGCCTCGTCCCCACGGCCCCCGCTGACGACTTGAACACGCGCAGTCATCATCCGAAACCTAGAACCTGAACCCAAAATCAGACCAACGTTAGGTCTGGCTAATCCTAGCAACCCCAGGGGGGTGGGGACCACTGCCGCTTTTGGGGAGGTCTGCACGCTTTGTGGAGAGTGTCGCCCAACCACGGGGATGGGTACGGCCTCGCGCGTTTTAGCAGCGTATGCATATCGCAGGACCGGTCTATCACGGGACCGTTATACGGCATGTGCACGCAGCGCCACCACGCCGCCGCCACACCCACCGGCCCGACCCCCCATGAAGGCCCGGCCGGCGCACGGGAAGGGAGGAGGCCGGGGCCCGCGAAAGCCACCGGCGGCGGGGCTGCGAGCCCCGAGGCGCCCCGAAGAAGGCCCGAAGACGCCCCGCAGGAGCGGGGCCCGCCCTAGGGCCTCCAGGACCACGGCAGAGCGCCGCGAGGGGTCTCAAGACACACACGGAGCCGGGAAGGAGGTGCTTAGCCTGCGAGAGGGGGCCCTGACAGGGACGTGGCCGCAAGGGCATGAGGGCCCAGGGCCGCAAGAAGGCCGGACTGCAAGGAAGTGGGGCCGCACCGGGCGGGTGGGGTTCCGGGGTGGGGTTCCGGGGTGGGGTGGGGGTGGGTGGCGTGGGAGCGGATGTAGGCGAGCGTCGCGTTCATGGACGCTGGACGTTGCGCATCGGCTGTGACCTTCAGGGTGCCGCCCTGGAGGGCCGTCATTGCGGGAGGGTGCTGGGTGGGCGCCTCTCACAGGGAGAAGCGCCCGCCCAGGAAATGAGCGTGAGCGCCTCTCACGCGGAAAGGCGCTCACAAACGTCCTCTCACCTGGAGAGGCGCGGAAGTCCTCTTACGTGGAGAGGCGCTCACGAAGCCCTCACACGTGAAGAGGCGCTCACGAAGGCGTCAGATGGCGTGCTCCACCGGCTTGCCCACGCGCTCCAGCTCCTGCGACAAGCTGGGCAGGACACGGGCGTGCAGGATGGTGCCGTCCTCGACGTGGTCCACCGAGAGGACCTCGCCCTCCTTGTGGGCCCGCGAGATCAGGTCACCCCTGTCATAGGGCACCAGCAGGTGGACCTCGTGGTCGAGGCGCGGCAACCGCTCCTCGATGAGCTCCATCAGCTCGGGGATGCCGGCCCCGGTGCGCGCCGAGACGACGATGCTGTCGCGCTCGCGGCGGGCGATGCGGTCGAGCACCTCCTGGTCGGCCGCGTCGGCCTTGTTGATCACCACGATCTCGGGCACGTCGGAGGCGCCCTCGATGTCGGCGAACACCTCGCGGACGGCCGCGAGCTGCCCCTCGGGGTCGGGGTGCGAGCCGTCGACCACGTGGAGGATCAGGTCGGCGTCGGCGACCTCCTCCAGGGTGGAGCGGAACGCCTCGACGAGCTGGTGGGGCAGGTGGCGCACGAAGCCGACGGTGTCGGCGATCGTGAACAGCCTGCCTTCGGCCGTGCGCGCCCTGCGCACGGTCGGGTCGAGGGTGGCGAACAGCGCGTCCTCGACCAGCACGCCCGCGCCGGTGACGCGGTTGAGCAGCGAGGACTTGCCGGCGTTGGTGTAGCCGGCGATGGCCACGGCGGGCACCTCGCGACGCTGGCGCCGGTGGCGCATGGTGTCGCGCGAGGTGGACATGCCGCTGATCTGGCGGCGGAGCTTGGACATGCGCTCGCGGATGCGGCGCCGGTCGAGCTCGATCTTCGTCTCACCGGGGCCGCGGCCGCCGATGCCGACACCGCCGGCGGCGCGGCCGCCGACCTGGCGCGACAGGTTGCCGCCCCAGCCGCGCAGGCGGGGCAGCAGGTAGGACAGCTGGGCCAGCTCGACCTGGGCCTTGCCCTCGCGGCTCTTGGCGTGCTGGGCGAAGATGTCGAGGATGAGCGCTGTGCGGTCGATGACCTTGACCTTGACCGTCTCCTCCAGCTGGCGGAGCTGACCGGGGGTCAGCTCGCCGTCGCAGATCACGGTGTCGGCGCCGGTCGATTCGACGACGTCGCGCAGCTCCAGGGCCTTGCCGGAGCCGATGTAGGTGGCCGGGTCCGGCTTCTGGCGCCGCTGGATGAGCCCGTCGAGCACCTGCGACCCGGCGGTCTCGGCCAGGAGCTTGAGCTCCAGGAGAGAGTTCTCGGCGTCTTCCGCCGTGCCGTTGGTCCAGACCCCGACGAGGACGACCCGCTCGAGCCGCAACTGCCGGTATTCGACTTCGGTGACGTCTTGAAGTTCGGTGGACAGGCCCGCCACGCGGCGCAGAGCCTGACGGTCCTCAAGGTCCAGGTCGCCGGTCTCGATCGGGTCGAGCGCGGGAAATTCGTGCATACGTGTCATCTCTATGAGGGAACGTCTGGACACCTCGATGTCTTCCCACGATGGTGGCATGACACCCACGGCGCGAGCACCTGGTTATCAGGGTGGTCCCACAGACTGTCAAGAGGGCGAGACGGCGATGTCGCCGGAGCCCGCGGTGACGGAGATCTTGTTCGGGGCGCCCTTGTCCTGCTTGACGTCGAGGGCGAGGTCGCCGGAGCCGACTTCGCTGTCCACCGCGTACGCCTGGTCCGGGACGTGCAGGCTGATGTCGCCCGAGCCGGTCTTGAGCCGGACGTCCTCGGGTGCGGCGGCGTACTTGAGCTCGATGTTGCCCGAGCCCAGCTCGGCGTTGAGCTTCTTGCCGGCCAGCCCGGCCGCGTCCACGTCACCCGAGCCGGCGTTCAGGTCGATCTCGCCGGTGCTGTCCCTGAGGGTGAGGTTGCCGGAGCCCGCCTCCAGGTTCAGCCGCAGGCCCTTGGGCACCTCGATCTTGTAGTCGACGCTGCAGCTCCCCCACTCCGACGGGCAGTCATAGGTGACGAACAACTCCTGGCCGTTCACCCTGTGCTCCGGCTGCGGCTTGTCGTCGCCACGCCAGTGAAGGGTTTCGACGACGCGGATGCCGCCGCCGCCCGTCTCGGTGACGACGGCGTCGCCCGACCTGGAGACCAGTCTCAGCGTGGCGACCTTGTCGGTCACCTCGTACGACACCGTGTCCTCGTTGTTGGGACCGGCGAGGCTCCCCAGCCCGCAACCGGCCAGCAGCAAGGTCGAGGCCAGCAGCCCGCCGGCGATCGCGATCGTCTTCATGGAGAGGATCCTCCCCGCGCGGGCAGGGGTGTCGCATCGGGGATGACCCCTGGTTGGTCCCGGGGGCACCCCGACCTTTGACCGGCTGTGCGCGTAAGGGTAGTTTCACTTCCACAATCCAGAATTCACTTTCCACCATATGGAAAAGGGAGAGGCTCATGGAGATCACCGGCCCGATGCTCGACCGGTTCGACGAGATCCTCACGCCGGAGGCGCTCGCGTTCGTGGCGACTCTCCAGCGGGAGTTCGGCGCGCGGCGGCTGGAGCTGCTGGAGGCCCGCCAGGCCAGGCAGGCGGAGCTGTCGGCGGGCGGCACGCTCGACTTCCTGCCGGAGACCAAGGAGATCAGGGAGGGCGAGTGGCGGGTCGCGCCGCCGGCGCCCGGCCTGGAGGATCGCCGCGTCGAGATCACCGGGCCGGTCGACAAGAAGATGACCATCAACGCGCTCAACTCGGGCGCGAAGGTGTGGCTGGCCGACTTCGAGGACGCCAACTCCCCGCTGTGGGAGAACTGCGTGGCCGGTCACCTCAACCTGCGTGACGCGCTCGACCGCGCGATCGACTTCGAGACCGGCGGCAAGACGTACGCGCTCAAGCCCGATGACGAGCTGGCCACGGTGGTCGTGCGCCCGCGCGGCTGGCACCTCGACGAGAAGCACGCCCTGGTCGACGGGAAGCCGGTGTCGGGGTCGCTGTTCGACTTCGGGCTCTACTTCTTCCACTGCGCGCAGCGGCAGATCGACAAGGGCAAGGGCCCCTACTTCTACCTGCCGAAGATCGAGTCGCACCTGGAGGCGCGGCTCTGGAACGACGTGTTCGTCAGGGCGCAGGAGCTGCTCGGCGTCCCGCAGGGCACGATCAGGGCGACGGTGCTCATCGAGACGTACCCGGCGGCGTTCGAGATGGAGGAGATCCTCTACGAACTGCGCGAGCACTCGGCGGGGCTCAACGCGGGCCGGTGGGACTACCTGTTCAGCGTGATCAAGAAGTTCCGCACGCGGGGGCGGGAGTTCCTGCTGCCCGAGCGCAACGCGGTGACGATGACGGCGCCGTTCATGCGCGCGTACACCGAGCTGCTGGTGCGCACCTGCCACAAGCGGGGCGCGCACGCGATCGGCGGGATGGCGGCGTTCATTCCCTCGCGGCGCGACTCCGAGGTCAACGCGGTGGCGCTGGAGAAGGTGCGGGCGGACAAGACGCGCGAGTCCAACGACGGCTTCGACGGCTCGTGGGTGGCGCACCCCGACCTGGTGCCGATCTGCCGCGAGGTGTTCGACGGCGTGCTCGGCTCGCGGCCCAACCAGCTCGACCGGCTGCGCGAGGACGTCAGCGTGTCCGCGGCCGAGTTGCTCGCGGTGTCGGACACGCCGGGCGAGATCACCGAGGCCGGCCTGCGCAACAACGTGGACGTGGGCCTGCGCTACCTCGCCGCCTGGATGGGCGGGCAGGGCGCGGCGGCCATCCACAACCTCATGGAGGACGCCGCCACCGCCGAGATCTCGCGCTCGCAGATCTGGCAGTGGATCCACAACGACATCACGCTGGCCGACTCCGGCGAGCAGGTGACGAAGGAGCTCGTGGAGCGGATCATCGGGGAGGAGCTGGCCAAGATCTCCGGGGAGCCGGGCTACGACGAGGGGCTGTTCCGGCAGGCGACGGAGCTGTTCAAGCAGGTGGCACTGGACGACGACTTCGCGGAGTTCCTGACCCTTCCGGCCTATGCTCAAATGCCATAAAGAAGCGGACAAAGGGGGATCGGTGATGGAGACGCTGATCGCGGCGCTGCGCTCGCTGCTGCCTCACGACGCGGTGATCACCGATCCCGTACGCCTGCGCACGTACGAGTGCGACGGCCTGACCTACCACCGCGCCACCCCCGGCGTCGTCGTGCTGCCGGAGACCGCCGAGCAGGTCGCCGCCGTGGTGCGCCTGTGCAACGAGCACGGCGTGCCCTTCGTGGCCCGCGGCTCGGGCACCGGCCTGTCGGGCGGCGCGCTCCCCCGCGAGGACGGCGTGCTCATCGTCACCTCGAAGATGCGCGCGATCCTGGAGATCGACCTGCCCAACCGCAGGGCCGTGGTGGAGCCGGGCGTGACGAACCTGGCCATCACCGAGGCCGTGCGCGCCCAGGGCTACTACTACGCCCCCGACCCCTCCAGCCAGCAGGTCTGCTCGATCGGCGGCAACGTGGCGGAGAACTCGGGCGGCGCCCACTGCCTCAAGTACGGCTTCACGGTCAACCACGTCGAGGCGTGCGAGATCGTCACTCCCGACGGTGACCTGGTGACGCTCGACCGCATGGACCCCGGCTACGACCTGCTGGGCGCGTTCATCGGGTCGGAGGGCACGCTGGGCATCGCGACCAAGATCACCGTACGGCTGAGCCGCGCGCCCGAGGCGGTGACCACGGTGCTGGCCGCGTTCGAGAGCATCGAGCAGGGCGGCAGGGCGGTGTCGGCGATCATCGGCGCGGGCATCGTGCCCGCCGCGATCGAGATGATGGACGCGCTCGCCATCGAGGCGGCCGAGGCCGCGGTGGCCTGCTCCTATCCCTCGGGCGCGGGCGCGGTGCTCATCGTCGAGCTCGATGGGCCCGCCGCCGAGGTCGAGCGGCAGTTCGCGCGGCTGCGGGAGATCTGCTCCGAGGCGTTCGAGCTGCGGGTGGCGGCCGACCCGGCGGAGCGCGCGGCGATCTGGAAGGGCCGCAAGTCGGCGTTCGCCGCCGTCGGGCGGATCAGCCCGGCGTACATCGTGCAGGACGGCGTGGTGCCGCGCACGTCCCTGCCGGCCGTGCTGGCGGCCATCGACCGGCTGTCGGAGGAGCACGACATCAGGGTGGCCAACGTCTTCCACGCCGGCGACGGCAACTTGCATCCGCTGGTGCTGTTCGACGACGGCGACCCGGGCGCGGGCGAGCGGGCCGAGGTGGTGTCGGGGGCGATCCTCGACCTGTGCATCGAGCACGGCGGCTCGATCACCGGCGAGCACGGGGTGGGGGTGGACAAGTCGCGGTACATGCCGAAGATGTTCAGCGCCGACGACCTCGACACCATGCAGCTGGTGCGCTGCGCGTTCGACCCCGAGGGGCTGGCGAACCCGGGCAAGGTGTTCCCCACCCCGCGCCTGTGCGGCGAGGTGCCGGGCAAGCGCAAGGGCGTGCATCCGCTGGTCGAGTCGGGGAAGGCGGAGCAGTTTTGAGCGACACGATCGGCGGGGTCACGACCCGGCAAGCTGGGCCGGACGACGCGGTGGCCGGGGTGCGGCCCCGCTGGGTGGTGCTGCCCGAGAGCGTCGAGGAGATCGCGGCCGTGCTGCGGGCCTGCGCGGAGCGGGACCTCGCGGTGGTGCCCGCCGGCGGCGGCACGAAGCTGCACTGGGCACCGCCGCCCGAGCGCTGCGACGTGCTGCTCGACATGTGCTGCATGAACGAGGTGCTGGAGCACGCGGCAGGCGACCTCGTGGTGCGCGCGCAGGCCGGGGTGACGATGGGCGCGCTGTCCGGCGTGCTCGCGGGCGAGGGTCAGGAGCTGGCGCTCGACGTGCCGTTCGCCGAGGACGCCACGGTCGGCGGCACGCTGGCCACCGGAGGGCCGGCGGGCCCGCGCGCGTTCCGCTACGGCACCGCCCGCGACCTGCTCATCGGCATCACGGTCGTGCTGCCCGACGGCACGATCGCCCGCTCGGGCGGCAAGGTCGTCAAGAACGTCGCGGGCTACGACCTGGGCAAGCTGTTCACCGGCTCGTACGGCACGCTCGGCGTCATCGCCGAGGCCACGTTCCGCCTGCATCCGCTGCCGCCCGGCCGCCGCTGGGTGGTCGCCCTCCTCGACATCGCGAAGGGCGACGTCGCGAAGGCGGCGGAGCTGGCGGCCTCGCAGGCCGAGCCGAGCGCGGTCGAGATCGACAGGCCCGCCCCTGACGCGCCGATCACGCTCGCCGCGCTGGTCGAGGGCACGGCGGCGACCGGCAGGGCGGCGGCGCTGCGCGACTTGATCGGCGCGGGCGAGATCACCGAGGAGCCGCCGCCGTGGTGGGGGCGCATCCTCGCCGACGAGGTGCTGATCGAGCTGCGGTTCCCGCCTGCGGCGACGGCAGCCGTGCTCGATGCGGCCGACGCCACCGGGATGGCGCTGCGGGGCTCGCCGGTGCGCGGGCGGTTGCTGCTGGAGTCGGGGCAGGCGGTCGCGGAGGGCGAACTGGCCGCCATCGTGTCCGGGCTGCGCGCTCAGGTCGAGGCGATCGGCGGGCGGGTGCACGTGCTCGCGGCGCCGTACGCGAAGGTCGACAGGTGGGGACAGGTGGGTGCGCTGCCGTTGATGCGGCGGGTCAAGGAACGGTTCGATCCCGGTCGCAGGATGTCTCCAGGCCGGTACGTGGGAGGCGTGTGACGTGGACCCGGAGCTGATCAACGACTGCGTGCACTGCGGGTTCTGCCTGCCGACGTGCCCGACGTACGCGCTGTGGGGCGAGGAGATGGACTCGCCGCGCGGCCGCATCCACCTGATGCAGCAGCACGTCGAGGGCACCCCCGTCACGCCCGAGATGGCCGGGCACTTCGACGCCTGCCTGGGCTGCATGGCCTGCGTGACGGCGTGCCCCTCTGGGGTGCGCTACGACCGGCTGATCGAGCAGACCAGGGTGGAGGTGGAGCGTCAGCACGTACGCGAGCCGCAGGAGCGGGCCGTGCGCGGCATCGTCTTCAACCTGTTCCCCTACCCGCGCAGGCTGCGCATGCTGCGCCCGACGATGTGGCTGGCCAGGCGGATGGCGCCGTTCCTCGAGCGGGCGAACCCGAGCCTGGGCGCCATGGCGGCGCTGGCGCCCCGCGTCGAGCGGCGGCAGCGCCTGCCGCGCCTGGTCAGGGCCAGGGGCGAGCGCCGCGCCACGGTGGGGATGCTCACCGGGTGCGTGCAGCGGGAGTTCTTCCCGCAGGTCAACGCGGCCACCGCGCGGGTGCTCGCGCTGGAGGGCTGCGACGTCGTGGTGCCGCAGGAGCAGGGCTGCTGCGGGGCGCTCAGCGTGCACTCGGGGCTCGACCGGCAGGCGGGGCGGCTGGCGCGCAGGACGGTGGAGGTGTTCGAGCGGGCCGGGGTCGACACGGTCGTGGTCAACGCGGCGGGCTGCGGCTCCACCATGAAGGAGTACGCCGAGCTGCTCGGCCGCGAGCCGGGCTTCCGGGTCATGGACCTGTCGGAATATCTGGCCGAGCTGGGCCCGGTGGCCAAGCGGCACCCGCTGCCGCTCACGGTGGCCTACCACGACGCCTGTCACCTGGCTCACGCCCAGGGCGTGCGGGCGCAGCCGCGCGAGCTGCTGGTCGGCATCCCCGGCCTGGAGGTGCGCGAGATCCCCGACTCGGCGATCTGCTGCGGCTCGGCGGGCACGTACAACCTGCTGCAGCCGCAGGCCGCGCGCGACCTCGGCGACAGGAAGGCGGCCTCGGTGCGCACGACGGGGGCCGAGCTGCTGGTGTCGGCCAACCCGGGCTGCACGATGCAGATCGCCGCCGCGATGAAGCGCGCGGGCACCGACATCAGGGTCGCCCACACCGCGGAAGTGCTCGACGCCTCCCTGCGCGGGGTCACGCTGTGAGCGTCCAGTCCGTGGAGCGGGCTCTTGACGTGCTGGAGGCGCTGGCCGAGCACGGGGGCGAGGCGGGGCTGTCGGAGATCGCGGCGCGTACGGGCCTGCCGTACGGCACGATCCACCGGCTGCTGCAGACGCTGCTGTCGCGCGGCTACGTCCGGCAGGAGTCCGACCGCCGCTACGCGCTCGGCGGCGGGCTGGTCCGGCTGGGCGGCATCGCGGAGAGCATGGTGGGGGTGTGGGCGCAGCCGTACCTGACGAAGATGGTCGAGCTGTCCGGCGAGACCGCGAACCTGGCCGTGCTGGAGGGCGACTTCGTCGTCTACGTCGCGCAGGTGCCCTCGCCGCGCAGGCTGCGGATGTTCGCCGAGGTGGGCAGGCGGGTGCTGCCGCACAGCACGGCGGTGGGCAAGGTGCTGCTGGCCGGGCGGCCTGCGGCGGAGGCGCTGGCGGTGTTCGAGCGCACCGGCATGCCGCGCCGCACGCCCAACACGATCACCGAGCTGCCCGCGATGCAGGCGGAGCTGGAGGCGGTCAGCAGCCGGGGCTACGCGCTCGACCTGGGCGAGGAGGAGCTGGGCGTGCACTGTCTCGCGGTGCCGGTGCGGGACGGGAGCCGGGTGGTCGCGGCCATGTCCGTCTCGGGCCCCGCCGAGCGCATCGACGCCCTCGACCGCGACGACCTGGCCGCCGGCATGCGGGAGATCGCATCGCAGTTCGGTGACGAGCTGGGACCGATCGCCGACTGAACGATATTCTGTTGCGCTATGAGCAACAGCACGTCGGTCCAGTCGGTCGATCGTGCCATCGCGATCTTGGAGATCCTCGCCCGCGACGGCGCCAGCCGGGTCACGGACCTGGCGACCGAGCTGGACGTACACAAATCCACCGCCTTCCGCCTGCTATCGGCCCTCGAACAGGGCGGGCTCGTCGAACAGAGCGGCGATCGCGGGCGCTACCGGCTCGGGTTCGGCGTCGTGCGGCTGGCCGGCGCGGCCACCGCCCGCCTCGACCTGTCGGGCGAGAGCCGCCCCGTCTGCCTGCGCCTGGCCGAGGAGATCGGCGAGACCGTCAGCGTGGCGGTGCCGCGCAACGGCGACGCGGTCAACATCACGCAGGTGCGCGGCCCCGCCGCCATCAGCGGCCACAACTGGGTCGGCCAGCGCACCCCCTCCCACGCGACCTCCAGCGGCAAGGTGCTGCTCGCCTTCGGCGCGCTGCGGCCGCCCGCCGAGCTGGAACGCTACACGCCCAACACCATCACGTCGGCCGACGACCTGGGGCTGGAGGAGATCAAGGAGCGCGGCTGGGCCACCGCCGTCGAAGAGCTGGAGGTGGGGCTCAACGCCGTCGCCGCGCCGATCAGGGGCTCCGACGAGTCGGTGGTGGCCGCCGTCAGCGCGTCGGGCCCGTCGTACCGGCTGACGCAGGAACGGCTGCCCGAGGTGGGGGCGACCCTGGTGGCGGGCGCGAACGAGATCAGCCAGCGCATCGGCTATTACGGTTGAGACATGTGTAGAAGCATCAAGACCCTCCGCCCGCCGTACACCGAGAGCGTGACAGAGGAGGACGTGCGGGCGGCCGCGCTGCAGTACGTCAGGAAGATCTCCGGCTTCCGCGCGCCCGCGGCGCACAACGCGGAGGCGTTCGACCGCGCGGTCGAGGCGATCACCAGGGCGTCGGAGGAGCTGCTCAGCGAGCTGCAGGTCCGCGGGAGCCGTTGACAGGTCCTGCGCGCGGGATCAGTGTCCCGGTATGACCCCTTAGCGATCCCAGGAGCTCCCATGATCAGCGGGTTGTACGAGGGACAGGACGGCGACTCGCGGCTGGCGCTCCGCGTCGACGTCGACGGGCCGCGGCCGACCGGGCGGGTGAGCGGTGACCTGTTCACCGTGGCGGGCGCGACCACCTCCTACGCGGGCTCGTTCGTGGTGCACGCCCCCGACGTGCGCGACGGGCTCATCCACGGGCGCGGCGACTTCACCTTCGACGTGCCCGACCGCGACGTGCGGGTCGAGCTCGCCGACGGGGCGGGCAGGGCGGTGGTGGCGGGGCGGGCGTACCCGGTGGTGTTCGCCTCCCCCTACTTCCGCAGCGTGCTGCTCGAACAGGACTCCGTGATCGGGTCCGCGCCGTTCGCGTCGTACCGGACCGGCACGCTGCCGGGGCCGGCCGCCTCGCCCGACAGGGAGCTGACGGTGGCGGCCGCGTACGCGGAGGCCGGCGTCGAGCTGCGGGTGACCGAGCCCGAGGTGATCCCGGTCGAGGGGTCGGGCGCCGACCTGGCGTGGGACGACGCTGAGCTGCACCACGCGATGACCCGGCACTTCGGCGCGTTCGGCGACGCGCCCGCCTGGCGGGTGTGGCTGCTGGTGGCCGGCAAGCACGTCGGCGGTTACCGGGGCATCATGTTCGACTACGACGACGCGCACCAGCGGCAGGGCTCCGCGGTCTTCTACGACGCGATCAAGGGGGACACGCCGGAGTCGCGGCGGGCGCAGCTGCGCACGTACGTGCACGAGCTCGGCCACGCCTTCAACCTGCTGCACTCCTGGCAGAAGAACCTCGCCGGCCCGCCCCAGCCCCTCGGCCCCGACGGCGGCTTCGGCGACCTGTCGTGGATGAACTACGCGTGGAACTACCGTCCCGGCGGCGAGCCCGCGTACTGGGCGGCCTTCCCGTTCCAGTTCACCGACGCCGAGCTGGTGCACCTGCGGCACGGCTTCTACCGCGACGTCGCCATGGGCGCGAACGCCTTCGGCCGGGGCGCCGCCGAGATCGACCCCTTCGAGCGGCCGGTCGAGGACCGCTCCGGGTTACGGCTGGAGCTGCGCGCCAAGGAGTCGTTCGAGCTGGGCGAGCCGGTCGTGGTCGAGCTGAAGCTGTCGTGCGCGGGCGAGCCGGTGACCACGCACGGCCACCTGCACCCCGACACCGAGTTCACCCAGGTCTCGATCACCCGGCCGGACGGCTCGACCGTGCTGTACCGGCCGATGATGCGGCACTGCGTGGACGGCTCGACGGACGTCAGGCTCGATGCGGGCAACCCGGCGATGTACCGCAGCGCGTACGTCGGGCACGGCCGCGACGGGCACTACTTCCAGCAGCCAGGCGAGTACCGGGTACGGGCCCAGTACATCGCCGCCGACGGCTCCCGCATCGTCTCCCCCGCCTGCCCGGTCAGGGTGCGCCTCCCGGTGAGCCGCGCCGACCACGAGGTGGCCGAGCTGATGCTGGGCGAGGAGCAGGGCAAGCTGTTCTCGCTGCTCGGCTCCGACGCGCCCGAGCTGCGCGCCGGCAACCTGGCGCTGGACGAGCTCATCAACCGGCACGGCGGCCACCCGCTGGCCGTCTACGCCCGGCTGGTCAAGGGGCTCAACGCCGAGCGGGAGTTCAAGGAGCTGACGCCGGGCGGGCTGCGGGTCCGGCCGCCCGACCCCGAGCAGGGCATCGAGCACCTCGGTGAGGTCGTCCGCGCGGGCAGCATCGACAACATCACGCTCAACCTGGCGATGCGCCGCCTGGCCAGGGCCGAGGCGCGGCAGGGCGACCTGGGCCGGGCGAACGCCGTCATGGACGCGATGGTCGCCACGTTCCAGGCGAAGGGCGTCAACCCCATCGTCATGGGACAGATCCGCCGCCAGGCCGAGCTGACGAAGTCGGCGCTCAGCGCCGAAGCGCCCTGACACCGGCGGTCAAGCCGCCCGCAAGGTGATCTCCCTATCGTGGCCGTGTTCCCCGGCTTCTGACATGGGAGGACCGAGTGCTCTCACCTCAGCGGCGTGCCGCCGTCAACGTGCTGCTGCCGTGGCTCTTCGCCAGACAGGTGTTCAAACCCCAGGTCGGCACGGGGAAGAAGGACAGGCTGCTGGACCGGCTCGCGTTCTGGCGGTCGGCGACCGGCCTGGTGATGATCGTGATCGCGACGTCGAATTACCAGCACATCATGTTCGTCTCGGGCAGCCTCGGGCTGAAGGTCGTGCAGAGCGGCGTGGTCGCGCTGCTCCTGCCGCCGCTGGCGTTCGTCGTCCTGCTGCTCGTGACCCGGCCCGGCCTGCGCGGCACGCTCATGCCCGGCGCGCGGCGGCTGCTCGCCCGCGCGGGGCTCGCGGTGGCGGTCGTCGCGCTGCCGTTCGTCACCTGGTCCTTGCTGGTGGCAGCGGGCGACGGCACCGTCGCGATCTCGCTCCCGGACGCCGGGGTGGGGACGTTGTTCCTCATCCTGCTGTCTCCGCTGCTCTTCCTCTGGTTCTGGTGCTTCTGGGGGTGCACGCTCTACTGGGCGGCGCGCACCGGGCTGTGGAGCGCCGAGCTGCACCCGCTGCTCGCGCCGGTCGGCACGACGGCCGTCATGCTGCTGGTCACCGGTCTGGAGCTGAGCGAGGGCGACGCGAAGGGCGTGCCGTTCTGGCTGTGGCTGACACTCAACCTCTGCGGGGTCGTCTCGTCCCTGACGCTGGCCGTGCTGGAGTACCGGCACCTGCGCGAGGCCGGTCACCGGTGGCGCGAGGGGCCTGATCAGTGCTCGCGTACGACGGGGGCGCCGCCCGAGCAGACGATGGTCAGCTCGACCTCCTCGCCCTCGTCCGGCTCGAACTCCACCTTCGCCTCGCCCGCCGGCCCCGGCTCCACACCGTCCACCTTGTAGTCCTGGGCCGGGCTCCACGAGCGCAGCGTGACCAGGCCGCCGTCGCAGGAGGCGATCACCGTGCCGCCCGCGCTGCGGATCAGCCGGCTCTGCCCGGTCTGCGTCGCCGCGGGGGCCGGGGTGGCGGCGCTGCGAGTGGTGGCCGTGGCCAGCTCCGCGCGCACCTCCTCGGGGCCCAGCACGTGGCTGCCGGAGCCGGTCAGTCCGTTGCCGAGCAGGCCGAGCACCGCCACGGCCGCGCCGGTGGCGGCGATCGCGGTGGCGGCCCAGGCCGCGACCAGTCTCTTCATCCTGCTCAGGTTCTCCCCTGTCCGGCTAACGCCAGGTTAAGGCGACGCTAAGGCTGCTCTATGCAGGGCCGGAAAGCGTCTACGTTCTTCGTATGGCAGACATCCTGCTCATCGAGGACGACGTGGCGATCCGTACGGCGCTGAGCCGGGGGCTGCGGGAGCTCGGCCATGCCGTCTCCTCCTCCCCCACCGCCATGGACGGGCTGCGGCTGGCCGTCCAGGACCGGCCCGACCTGATCGTGCTCGACCTCGGGCTGCCCGACCTCGACGGCGTGGAGCTGCTGCGCATGCTGCGGGCGGTCAGCCGGGTGCCGGTCATCGTGGCCACGGCCCGTGACGGCGACGCCGAGATGGTGCCCGTGCTCGACGCGGGCGCCGACGACTACGTGGTCAAGCCGTACAGCGCGCTCAACTATCGTCGGCTAAGGAATGAAGGTGATGAACGTGGACGACCCCCGGGT